>NZ_JBHUEO010000025.1:0-63622 GCF_042680885.1 Siminovitchia sediminis
GGTCTAGGTGGATGGGAATCTTTTTCTTAAAAATAAAAACACAAAAATCTAGATACAAGTCGTCTAAATGTAAAATAAAAAAGCCTGTAGAGAAAAAAACATATACTTTCTCTACAAGCTGAGGACCCTTACAAAAAGGGTCCGCAACTTTTGCCTTATTTGACTGATCCTCCCTGAACGGAACGAGCCACCATCAGGAGTTCTTCTTGTGTCAGATTTTCAGAAGCGATCATATAATCGACTCCGTCTTCGCTCCATCTGACAGAGTGATCATTCATGACACCAACGGCAAATCCGAGGTCTACAAGCTCACCGGACACCTCCACAGTTTCCATGGAAGCAGTCGGAACAACTTCTGCTTTTTCTTGAATGAGAGTAAACGATTGATCGTCTCCGGTATACGTCAGGATCACTCGCTTGCCCGTTTCCGTTTCAAGTGTTTTTTCTTCATGAAGCGTTAAGCCCGGAATGTCGGCCATCGAATATTTTACAGAAAACTCCTTCTCATTCATATTCGCAAGCACAGGAACTTCCAATTGGGCACTCGTCATGTTTTTCTTCGTATCAAAGGCATCGTCATCAAACTTTGCATCAAAATCCACTTTCGTAAACTTTACAGTCACGACGGGATTTTTATCTGTGTCCAAGACCTTGACACTGATCGGTTCAAATGTCTTTTTCTTAAAAGTCACTTCCTGGGTCGGAAGCATTTTGTTATTTTGATAGCGTGTCTTCGTTTCAAATACATAATGATCCTTTGTTTCTTTAAATTTCGCCTCTTTATCCTCCAGAACATCCTCTACCAGCGACTCAAACAGATATACCTGGCTGCTGTTTTGCGGCCAGTCACTTTGAAACTTGTAGCTCTTGTTCAGAGCAGGTGTCAATACATAAACACCGCTCTTATTCTTGAGAATCATCTGGCTCTGCTCTTTCTTTGCATTCTTCAAATGAACCCGATAATCACCCGGTTTATGATGCCACACATCAATTTCATAGGTTTGAGGCTCATCCCCCACTTCCAAGGTCATTTCTGCTTTTGCCTTATATCCCTGCATATCAGCGACTTTTTCCTTTAAATCCTTGGTTACATCCTCCTGAGATTTGGAACCACAGGCCGAAAGCACGAGCATCGCCGCAACCATCCCCAAAAATAGCCATATCCCCTTTCTCATTCCTTCAACCCCTTTGTTGTCTCATTTACACATGAAAAGAAGAGAGGTGGCGGGTCCGTGAACCATTGGCCAGCATTGCATGCAAGCGAACGAACCGCCCAACGCGGCAATTGTCCCCGTACCCGGCCTCTTCTCTCCTGACGCATTAAAAATATATGAGACAACCGTGGACAATATGTATAGAAAAGTGGAGGGCGGCCGATTAGGGGCGACAAGCGCCGGCCGCCGACGAACGCCAAGTCCTGTGGCGGCGGTGGCACTAGGACCTCCTGTCCGTCGGAGGAAAAATCAGTGAAGGCGCAGTTTGCCTTCATTGGTTTTTCTGAAGCGATCTCAAACCCCTGCCGCCCGGAACTGGACGGTAGAAAAGTGGAGGCGACTGTTCAGCCCCGGCAAGCATAAGACAAACGCGGAAGAAGGCGTGGTTTGCCTTCAGCAGCGTTTGGCTTATGACCTCGAGAGGCTAGGAACCGAAACTGGACAATAGAAAAGTGGAGGGCGGCCGATTAGGGCGACAAGCGCCGGCCGCCGACGAACGCCAAGTCCTGTGGCGGCGGTGGCACTAGGACCTCCTGTCCGTCGGAGGAAAAATCAGTGAAGTCGCAGTTTGCCTTCATTGGTTTTTCTGAAGCGATCTCAAACCCCTGCCGCCCGGAACTCTCTCAAAAACTACCTTATTTTTGATTGACACTTGGTTCGGAGAGGTTACCGGCGTAAGGCTACCGTGTTTCAGTTTAACGCTTGATTCGGGAGGGTTTCCTGACGGTAGCCTGCCAAACTTTTTTCTCCCTCCACCCCTCTTATTAAAAAGAGGCACGCCCCTCAGCGTGCCCCTTCCAAAATGACCTGCGCCGCCGCATAGGCCTTCGTATGCGTGATCGACAAATGAGTTTTTTCACTGGTTGGCCGAATGATATGCGGTTTCCCCAACTCGTCAGCCACAATTTCTATATCGTGAAATGAGAGCTGTGCCCCGATACCGGTCCCGAGGGCTTTTGCATACGCCTCTTTCGCTGCAAATCTTCCCGCCAGAAATTCAGTTTTTCTGTTTTCCGGCAACGTTTCGTAAACTTGACGTTCCCCTTCTGTTAAAACCCGTTCGGGAAAACGCATCTGGCGCTTTCGCAGCTTTTCAATTCTTTCTATTTCCACGAGGTCCAGCCCGATTCCTAAAATCATCGATGCTCTTTCCCTTCTATTTTTGATCCATGTCTGTAATATAATAATAGGAGTCTTGTACGGAAAGGAGCCCTTCCCATGTTTGTCCGCACTGAATCGTTTCGGCAATTTATCAGCCTGTATCCTGTTATTACAGCGCTTGTCGCCATTCATATCGTGATCTTTCTATCCATGCACCTGCCCATGTTACCGCACCAACTCGTTTTTGAAACATTGGCAGGCACGAACATTCTTATCCTGATGGGTGAATACTGGCGGCTGGTAACACCTATTTTTGTCCATGTCGGCTTCGCACATCTTCTGTTTAACTCTTTTTCGCTTGTTTTATTCGGTCCTGCCCTTGAACGTGCGCTCGGCAAATTTCAGTTTCTCCTCGTCTACATCATCTGCGGAGTAGCAGCCAATGTGGCGACTTTGATCATCAAACCCCCTTACTATACACACATTGGTGCAAGCGGAGCTATTTTTGGTTTGTTCGGCATTTATCTTGCGGTTATTTTTTTTAAAAAAGAAGCGATGCCCCAACATGGAAAACAGGTAATCCTTCCAATAGCCGCTTTGAGTGTGATCATGACCTTTTTTCAATCCAATATCAATATCACAGGGCACATTTTCGGATTAATTGCCGGTATTCTCGTTGGGATCGTGCTCATCAGAACGAGGACAATCCGCTTTTATTAAACCCTGTTCCCGGCGGCTGTACCATTCATAAATTGCCAAAACTTCCGAGTCACCCAAATGGGGAATTTCTGCCTGCTGAACACCGTCCCCGGATTTAACCGATGCTGTGATAGCAGCCAAATCAGCACGGTCCTGAAACCAGCTGATCCTGGCATCCATGGACTGAATTCGGTTTTTCTTCATAAACATCGTATGCTGCTGAATCCCCCTGTAACGCAGAGCCAATTGCTGGCCGGAAATATTCCATCCGGCCGATTTGTATTGGGAATATCCCCATAATAGGGCAATCGGCAGCAGGACTGCAGCGAATAAGCCGTATGGCCAGAAGACTCCAGTAACGATACCGGCTATGATGAGAGCGATCAAAGTTTTGAGGAATAGATATCGCCTCTTCGCCCGTTTGGGCGCCCCCTCAAATGGTACGTTCAATTGATACTCTTCCAGGCAATGTTCTAAAATACGCTCTACGCTGCTGCGTTTAACAATGGGTAGAAGCAACATGGTCGTGCTTTCCAAATCCGTTGATGCCCCTCCTGCGCTTTCAAGGGATACGCCCGCAAATCCAAACGGCTGCCGCATGGGGCTTTCTGTGATGGTTACGGCCTGAATCCGATGCAGCGGCACGGTGGTTGTCCGTTTTTCAAGTAATCCCCGGGTAATGATCAACTCATCTTTAAGTTTCCGGACGGTAAAATCGTTGTATTTTAGAAAAGCAATGATGACAGACAAAATCCAGGCAATAACGAGTACAAGAAATATAATAGACGCAATGAACAGGACACCCAGCTTTATCAGCTCCTGCATTTCGGCAAACATTTTCTCATATGGAATCAGTTCGTCGAATTGAAAAACAAAAGCAAGAAACGCAGAAATGACAACACCGGCCCTTCCGGATGTGGTAGCAAGAAATAAAAGCTGGCGGGCAGTAATGCGATAAATGAGCGTTCCTTCCGGCTGTATTTCCACTGATTCCCCGGCATCAGACGGGATCTTATTTTTTGCGTCAGCGATAAGCTTTTGAAGTGCGGCGGCATCCTCTTTATGAATGGCAGTCAGTTCGGCCTCCGCCTGATCCCCGCTGGAGCCGGCTGTTTCCACTTTCACTTTAACCAGACCAAACGGTCTGTGAAAAAGACTTTCCGACAGATCCAGGCTTTGAATTCTCTCAAAAGGAATATACCTTTTTTTTCTTACAAACAACCCCTGCTCAATCCGCAGTTCATAATCCTCCACCCGGTATGTAAACCTGAGCCACTTGATGACCATGGAAGCAATCATGGATACGAGGATTACTGCAAATATCAGCTGTGGCAGCATACTTAAGAATGGACCGCCGAAATCCATTTCATTTCTTCCAAAAAAGAATAGGAAAATAAACGTAACGATGATCTCTTTTACTGATTTGAATAAATCATACAGCATCGATATCGGGTGAAGGCGTTTCGGTTCAAACATCGTCTTCAGCCACCCTCGCCAAAGCGGAGATGGAGCGGCGCAGCTCCTCCGCCTCCTGAATATCCACCGCAGGAATTTCATGGACCGTTGCCGCTGTTGAAATAGAAACGGTCGCCAAATGATATTTTTTCAAAATAGGTCCCTGCGATGTATCGACATGCTGAACCCTCACCATGGGCACCAGCGTCCGGTGAATGAAAAATACCCCGTACTGCAGATCCAATTCATGCTCTGTCACTTCATACCGCCAACGTTTCCACCGGAGCGACGGTATGACGAAAATACCTAAAATCGTAATAATGAGTGCAAGACCGGCTGCCGCCGATACAATCCAAAGCGGCCAGTCAAAATAATGAGTAAGCACTGCTAAAGTAACGACGCTTCCCCAAAACAACAGGGATATCAACGCTCCCATAATTCGCCAGACTTTCAGGCCGCGCTGCGAAATCCGGCGGGATGGCTGTCTAATCTCCATATAAACCCTTCTTTCTGACAACAACATATGATTATGTTCAAAATGCCCTTAATGGATCGACGCAGGCACAAGTACACTTTTCAGGAATATTTTCTTTGCAGTCTTCAACATATCCCGAGGTGATCCCTGGTTTTCAATACCCCAACAGGCGGAAAACACCGCCTTCGCTCCTCTACGCCAAGTTCCCAAAGTTTCTCTTCTGTTTTTTCCAAAAAAACTTCAGCTCCGAAACTGCTGCATTATCGTAAGTTTCACTAGAAACGCTCCGCTGCTACCTGCATGATACAAAAACAGGCCGAACAGGAATGACGCTTTAATCCATATCGCGAAATGATGTGTATTCCGCAATTATTTCAATCATACCATGATGAACAGTGCGAGTCCTATGATTTTTGCAAGTCAAAAAATATGTATTCCGGACTGCCTTTTATTCTAATTCCTCCTGGTAATGCCATATATGAGCCTACGGATAAAAAAACAACCGGAGATCTCCGGTTGTTCGCTTGGTATGCCTGAGTCCTTCAGGCTGGTATTCTTTTTTAAGGTCTCCGATTTCCTGAACGGCGCTGCGGTTTACGGTGGCCCTTGTAAGAGGACTGGCTGTGCCGGCCTCTTCTGCCGCGGCCGCCGCCCTGGAAAGAATCTCTTTTGGATGGGAGCGGTCTTTCCTCTGTAATATGAACCGGTGTTTTGTCCGGTTCTTTTGTGATAATTTTTAACGCGGCGGCAACGACTTCTGCAGGATCATGTTCGTTCAACAGGTCTGCTGCCGCGGGCCGGTACTCATCCAAGTTGCCCTCTTCGACTGTTTCACCCAGCTTTTCTACTGCCAGACGCTGCTGGCCTTCCAGGGCTTCATCCCAAGTAGGCGGACGCATGGGCTGCATGCGTTTTTTCGTGGTTTGCTCCACGATGCGCAGATAGCCCATTTCACGCGGGCTGACAAAAGTAACGGCAATTCCCTCTTTACCGGCACGGCCCGTACGGCCGATACGGTGCACATAGCTTTCCGGATCCTGCGGAATATCATAGTTGTACACGTGAGTGACACCGGATATATCCAGTCCGCGTGCAGCTACGTCGGTTGCAACAAGAACATCCACTTTTCCTTCTTTAAACTTCCGTAAAACAGACAGGCGCTTCGCCTGGCTTAAATCTCCATGTATGCCTTCCGCTGTATAGCCGCGGATTGTCAGAGCATTCGACAATTCGTCTACGCGGCGTTTCGTCCGGCCGAATACGATGGCCAATTCCGGTGACTGCACATCAAGCAGGCGGGAAAGGACATCGAATTTTTCCCTTTCGGGGACTTTAATAAAAAATTGCTCGATCAACGGAACCGTCATTTCTCTTGCCTTGACCTTTACAAGCTCAGGCGATTTCATGAAACGCTCGGCAATCCGGCGGATCGGCTCCGGCATTGTTGCAGAAAAGAGCAAGGTCTGCCTGTCCTCGGGGACTGTTTTCAAAATAGCTTCGATGTCGTCAATAAATCCCATGTTCAGCATTTCATCGGCTTCATCCAAAATTACAGTATGGACATTTCCCAGTTTCAGCGTGCGGCGGTTGATATGGTCAAGTACCCTTCCAGGGGTTCCCACTACAATCTGCGGACCTTTTTTCAAGGCCCGGATCTGACGCTGGATATCCGATCCACCATAAACAGCAAGCACGCGGACCCGGCTGTCTATGGCAATTTTGTACAGCTCTTCTGACACCTGAATCGCAAGCTCACGCGTCGGCGCGATAATAATACCCTGGACTTGATGATCGTCCGGGTTGATTTTTTCAATCAAAGGGATTCCAAACGCGGCAGTTTTCCCTGTTCCGGTTTGGGCCTGTCCGATTAAATCTTTTCCTTCCATGCTCAACGGAATGGTTTTGGCCTGTATGGGTGTGGCTTCTTCAAAACCCATTCTATTGACCGCTTTTAAAATAGACGGGCTTAAATTCAAATCTGCAAACTTCGTCAATGCTTCTCAATCTCCTTTAAATACTTCGAGTTGAGGCTGTATGCCCCGCAATATAAACTGATACGAGTGTGGTAAACGATGTTGCTTATTCTAACACTAAAAAAGTGTGATGACAATTTACACACTGACCCGATTTTCTGAAAGGTGCCGTTATCTCCCAGCTCAACAATTCCTATTAAAGTTCAGATGGGAGGTAACGGCACCTGAATGCCGAGCCTTAATTGTTGGGCCCGGCAAAGACTTTACTTATTCGCAGCAGATAATGCTTCTGCCACTTTTTCCATCTTCATGCCGCGTGATGCTTTTACGACAATCAGTTCGGAACCGGTAATCGCCTGTTCCAGTGAACGGATCAACTCATCCTGATTGTCAAATGCGCGAACGCGCCCTTCGGGAAAATGTTTTCGGGCACCCTTTGCTATCCATTTCCCAAGATTTCCATAGGTATAAACATATTTTATTTTGTCCGGATGGATCTCTTCTCCAATTTGTTCGTGAAATTCCTTTTCCCGCTCTCCAAGCTCAAGCATATCTCCGAGAACCACAATTTTGTCTTTTTGATCATCGAGATGATACAGCATTCCCAGCACAGCGCGCAGTGCTGTCGGACTTGAATTATAGGAATCATTTAAAATGACGGTTCCTTTCATCCCATTGCGCCATTCCATTCTCATTGTAGACAATTTCACAGAATGCAAACCCGTTTTGACCGCACGGGCGGGAACGGAAAATTCCTTTGCTGCCAGCAGTGCTGCCAGGGTATTCATCACATTATGTTTCCCGGCAATCGGCAAAAATAAGGACTCCTCCGGATAAATGGATGCAGTGAATAGGGTGCCTCTTTCTTGCATTTTTATGCCCATGGGATATGCCTCATTGTCCTCTGAATCCCCGAATGCTGCCAGCCGGATATTTCTCAGCGAAGCAGTTTTTTCCTGTAAAAGGGGTTCTTCTCCCGGGTAAATGAATAACCCTCCGGGAGCCAGACCTTCAACAATTTCAAATTTGGCCGCAGCAATGGCCTCCCTTGAACCAAGATCAAGCAAGTGTGCTTCTCCAATGTTCGTGATAATCGCTACATCCGGCCGGGCCATTTTGGTCAGCAAAGAAATTTCTCCCCTGCTGCTCATACCCATTTCCAAAATGGCAATCTCCGTTGTTTCTTCAAGGGCTAAAATTGTTAACGGAAGTCCGATATGGTTATTAAAGTTTCCTTCCGTCTTTTGAACGCGAAAGGTCTCCCCGAGGACGGCTGCTGTTATATCTTTCGTGGTTGTCTTCCCATTGCTCCCTGTAATCCCAACCACTTTGGCGGACAATTCGTCCCGATAAGCCCTTGCCAGGTCCTGCAAAGCAAGCAGGGTGTCTTTTACAATCAGCACCGGGCCGTTACCCGGCGGGTTGGGGACATCCTCCTGCCATAGAACAGCCCCTGCCCCGCTTTCCAGTGCCGATTCTGCGTATTTGTGCCCATCGGTCTGTTCCCCTTTAAAAGGAATGAATAGATTCCCGGGCGAAATGTTGCGCGAGTCAATGGATACTCCTTTAATCATTTCCGAAGAATAGGAAGTAATATCATTTTCGATGGTAATCATGCCGGCAATTTGGCCGATTGTTCTTTGAATCATCGTGACCCCTTCTTTTTAAAAAGTGTGTACAATTTTTTGTTTTTCTTCATATCGTTGTCTGCCCAGCCTGACAAGACGCTCAATCAGCTCCGGATACGGTACACCGCTGTTTTTCCAAAGGAGCGGAAACATGCTGACCGGTGTAAATCCAGGCATCGTATTTACTTCGTTGATCAGTACCCTTCCGTCGGCAGTAAGGAAAAAGTCCATACGAGCGAGTCCTGAGCAGTCGAGTGCTTTATAGGCTGTAAAAGCCATTTCCTTCATGGAGGCGTAATCCGTTTCTGTGATATCTGCCGGGATGACCAATTCTGTGGTATCATCCGCATATTTCGCTTCATAGTCATAAAACTCTTTTTTGGGGACAATTTCACCTGCTACTGAACAGGAAAGCTCATCATTACCAAGGATTCCAACTTCAATTTCTCTTGCGGTTACCCCTTCTTCCACAATGATTCTCCGGTCATAGCGGAACGCCTCTTCAAAAGCGGCTGCCAGTTCTTCGCGATTCTCGCATTTGCTGATGCCGACGCTGGAACCCAGGTTTGCCGGCTTGACAAAGCTCGGGTAGCCAATTTTTTCTTCTACTTCAGAATATGCTGCATCACGGTCGGCTTCCCATGAGCTGCGAATAAACGAAGCATACTCGACCTGATCCAGTCCGGCCTGAGCAAAAATATTTTTCATGACAATTTTATCCATTCCGGCTGAAGAGGCGAGCACCCCATTTCCCACATAAGGGATATCCAGCACTTCCAAAAGTCCCTGGACGGTACCGTCTTCTCCGTTTGGACCATGAAGCAGCGGGAACACCATGTCCATATCTTTACTCAGCGATTGGGGCATGATCTCTTCGTCCCCATTGGAAAATTGAAGCAGTTTGATATCCTCAACAGACTCTTTGATCTGCGGACCCTGAATCCATTTACCTTTTTTAGTGATGTAGATCGGAAAAACATCAAATTTATTTTTATCAAGTGCATGAATCACTGCTTTTGCAGTCTGCAGCGAAACCTCATGTTCTGCTGATTTTCCGCCATAAAGCAAACATAATTTCATATTCTGATCCTCCATCTCCCTAACATCTTTCTAATTTTAACATGATTTTGGATAAATCAAAGAAGAATGTGAAGGCAGTCTGTGATTTGCCGGAGAAAAATCAGCAGAAGCCCATGTTTATCGTATGTAGAATAGCCAAAGGGCGTGAAATTCAGGAAAAGCAGCTGGTCAAGGGGGAGAATTTTACAGGAATATTTATAAGTAGTCCTGCTATTATTATGCTAGAATAGTGCAGGCGGCTCCTTTGGCTCGCCTAATTTTTTTACTGGAGGTCCCTAAATGATGAAATTCGGTTTATTGCCGCGCATTATCACTGCCATCGTGCTCGGTATTCTCATCGGGCTGATTGCACCGAATCCGCTCATCCGGATTTTTGCTACATTCAATGGCCTTTTCGGAAATTTTCTCGGTTTTATCATACCTTTGTTGATTATCGGCTTCATTGTTCCAGGCATTGGCGCCATTGGAAAAGGTTCAGGGAAGTTACTGGGCTGGACTGCTGCTATAGCTTATATTTCCACGATCGGAGCAGGCCTGCTTGCATATTTCACGGCTAACTCCTTATACCCGTCCATGCTGGCCGGACAATCCCTTCAGGAATTCGCCAATCCGGAGGAAGCCTTATCTGCAGCATACTTTGACATCGAAATGGAACCACTGATGGGAGTGATGACAGCACTATTGCTTTCTTTTCTCTTCGGTATCGGAATTGCAGCCGTGAACAGCGAGCCATTGCTGAAATTGGCAAACGATTTTCGTTCCATTATCCATTTGGTGATTGAAAAAATTATCATACCGCTTCTGCCGTTTCATATTTTTGGGATCTTTGCAAACATGACACATGCAGGGCAAGTGGGCTCTATCCTGAATATTTTTATTAAAGTATTTGCCATGATTATTGTTCTCCATATTGCCTACTTGCTGATCCAATATACAATGGCAGGATCAGTGCAAAAGCGGAACCCTTTATCCATGCTGAAGACGATCATCCCGGCCTATTTTACAGCCCTGGGAACACAATCTTCCGCTGCGACGATCCCTGTTACGCTCAGACAGACCAAACACATAGTGAAAAATGACAAAGTAGCGGATTTCGCGGTTCCTTTACTGGCCACGATCCATTTATCGGGAAGTACCATTACCTTGGTCAGCTGTGCCATGGCCATCATGTTTATGCAGGGACAATCGGCTGCTTTCGCACTGATGTTTCCATTTATCCTCATGCTTGGCATTACAATGGTGGCAGCACCGGGAGTCCCAGGCGGTGCCGTTATGGCAGCAATTGGCCTTTTGGAATCCATGCTCGGTTTCGGCCCGGCTATGACTGCGTTAATGATCGCCCTGTATATTACCCAGGACAGCTTTGGAACCGCGTGTAACGTCACGGGCGACGGCGCCATTACTGCCATCGTAGACCGAATCGGCCAGCGATAAAGGGAATTGTCACCAGAAACTGACCTCTGCGCGGGAAGCGCGGAGGTTAGTTTCATTTGCCCCATCTCTTGTTCTCTCATCGCCCAACCGCCGGGAACTGACTTACACCTTAAATACTCAATCATTCGGATTTTCAGCAGACAGACTCTCAAAGGATTAATCAATACAAATACCGCCGAATGTTACACCTTATAAACCGATCATTTCTGGACCTGCCCAGGACTTTTTAAAAATACCCCGATTTTTGCAAAGTTACTACAAATCCCGGGCCCTTCATACCATCAAAAGAGCAGCCCCTGAACATCAGGAGCTGCTTTTGTCACATATGCACCAGCCATTCACCGGCTTTTCGATCCAGCACCAGTCGGCAATCAGGCGGCCGCTTTCTTTCCTCAACGTATGATGCGCCCATTTCATCCATATCCATATAATCCCCGACAATCCAGATGGGAATGTCGATTTTTAACCGGTCTGCTGTCATGGCCTCAAATGAAAACACTGCTCCTTCCTTCAGCATTCCGCTTAGCAGCTGCAGCGTATCTGCAGGAACAAAAGGGGCAGGCCTGTGTTTTCTTAGGCCAAACAATGTTTTTTCCCGTCCGGATCTTGCCCTGTCTGCCAGCACAACACCCATCATAGAAAAAAAATGATCCCACTTTTTATAATAAATTTTATTAAAATAGCCGTCTTCATGAGTCAAATAAACAAATTGATTCCCAAGAATTCGATAAAACGGGGGTTTCAGCGGTGATTTCATGTGTCCGACATATAGAAGTTCCGCCAATTCCTGACCTGTCAGCTCGTTCAGGTCTTCCTCTTCTGAAAAATCAACCCAACAAAATCCGCCGTAACGGGAAACCCCGTC
Organism: Siminovitchia sediminis; assembly: GCF_042680885.1. NCBI lineage: Bacteria > Bacillati > Bacillota > Bacilli > Caryophanales > Bacillaceae > Siminovitchia > Siminovitchia sediminis. The sequence goes on from NZ_JBHUEO010000025.1 coordinate 11,925, forward strand.
TTCTGCCAATTGAACAATATTTTCCCCGGACACAAAGCTCAGCCGGGTATGCATGTTATAGTATCCGTCTTCCAATTGACGGCAAAGCAAAAGAATATTTGCCGGCTTAACAGGAATACCTTTCATAAAATCGGGAAACTGAATACCATGTGACAAGATATACTTGTCGTTTTGATTCATGTGTATGTACAGGATATTTTTCCCATTTGCGTGATTTTTCAAAGGAAATGCCCCCACCCATAAAATTCGTACAATATTCCTATTGTTAGTATATCTATATAATATCAAAAAATCATGATTGTTCATATTACATATTCACTACAAATGGAATGGGGATGGGTGTCTACTTCTCATAGAGGTGATCAAAATGCTGGCGAAAGAAAAAGAAAAAGAATTGACCCTGTCCATCATAGACCATATTAAAAATGAGAACTTTGATGAGGTCAATGAAATCTTTCATGACTGCGGCCCGGAAACGATGGCCTCTATTATTCAACACCTTCCGGAACGGTTCCGCGGGGCTATGCTGGAACATTTGAGCCATTCTACACTGGCAGGTTTGATGCAGAAGGTAAACATTAAACTGCAGTTGGAGATCTTGAGTAAAATTGGCCCTGACGCAGCCAATCGGGTATTGGCTTTGCTCGATGTCAACTTCCTGACCAGACTTTTTCGCCATTATCCCAAAGCCGACGTCGATTCTTTTTTGGCAGAGATGGAACTGTCGAAAGCGGAGTATGTCAGGAAAATCTTGGAGTACCCCGAAAATACGGCCGGAAGCATGATGACCAACCGCTATGTAACGGTTCATACCGGCTTTACCGTGGGACAGGCAGCCGAAAAATTAAAGACCTTTGCTCTTTATTCTGAAAGCCTCAATCATATTTACGTAGTCAATGAGGAGGGCCGCCTGGAAGGGATTGTTCCGTACAGAGATCTCATAATTTCTGAACCCGGGGAAAACGTGACAAAGATCATGGTGGAAAAAGTCATCTCCACTCATGTCTTGACAAAGCGGGATGAGATCGTCCGTCTCCTTCAACGATATGATTTTACGGCCCTTCCGGTCGTCAATGACGAGGAAGTACTGGTGGGCGTCATCACCTTTGATGATATGGTCACGACCATCATTCATGAAGCAGGCGAAGATATCAGTAAACTTTCTGCATTAAACAAGGAAATTGACTTTGATACCAAACCGGTATCAGCAGCGATTCGCCGTCTTCCATGGCTCATCGCTCTTTTATTCATCGGACTGGTATCCGGCACCATTATTTCCCGTTTTGAAGAAACGTTGACTCAGGTCGTAGCACTTGCTTTCTTCATGCCGCTCATCGCCGGAATGACCGGAAATACGGGAACGCAGTCACTTGCGGTTGTTGTTCGCGGACTGACTAAAAAAGAAGTTGACATGAAAACTGCTGTGAAGCTTTTATGGCGGGAATTTCGCGTCAGTTTAATCATTGGGCTCACCTGCGGAATGCTGATTGCCATCATTGCTTTTATTTGGCAGCACAATATCTACCTTGGCATTGTCGTAGGCGGTTCCCTTCTGCTTACTTTGATCATTGGAACTTTTGCAGGAACGATCATTCCACTCATTTTATATAAATTTAACATGGATCCTGCCGTTGCATCGGGGCCTTTAATTACAACTGTTAATGATATTTTCTCTCTGGTTGCCTACTTTTCAACCGCTACCTTTTTCCTGAGTAAACTGACCTAAACGGCAAATAGTTGGCGGCTTCATGATAAAAGCCCCCTGGTTCAGGGTAAAGTATGGTAAGACAATGCACATTTCCAAACAAAGAAGAATAAAGGAGGTGAAGAGGCCGGGACAAATAAAAGTATTCAAAGTGAAAGACGAGCACGAGCAAAACATTGCCTGCACTGGAAGTATACGCGGACGTCTGCGGGAAGAAAAGCCCGTGTGAACCCGTGCAGTGCAGCCGCCTCTGGAAGCTTAACAATCCCGTGGAAAAAGAAGTATATTTCCATAGCACCATTTCTGGCGGGTTCCGGTTTTTCTTTGATAAAACTCTTTTGTCCCGGCTTCGCTCCACTTGCTTATGATCAACATATTTCTCGTAATCCTATTGATTGCCCTGACTGCATTTTTCGTTGCCTCGGAATTTGCCATTGTTAAAATCAGGAGCTCCCGTTTGGATCAATTAATTGCCGAAGGAAATAAAAGGGCAACAGTTGCCAAACGGCTCGTTTCCAACTTGGATGCCTACTTGTCTGTTTGCCAGCTCGGAATTACTGTAACCGCGCTCGGTCTGGGCTGGCTCGGTGAACCGACAATCCAAGTCCTGCTCGAGCCAATATTTACTAGCTTAGCTATTCCGGAGTCGGTTGCAACCCTTATTTCTTTTGTCATTGCTTTTAGTCTGATTACCTTCCTTCATGTCGTTGTAGGAGAACTGGCCCCGAAAACACTGGCCATTCATAAAGCCGAAGCCATCACGCTTGCTTTCGCCAAACCGCTTGTTTGGTGTTATAGAATCATGTTTCCCTTTATCTGGCTGTTGAATGGAGCGGCAAGGGGGATTGTAAAACTCTTTGGCGTCAGGCCTGCCTCGGAAGGGGAAGTGGCCCATTCGGAAGAGGAACTGCGCATCATCCTGTCTGACAGCTTAAAAAGCGGGGAAATAAACCAGTCCGAATACCGGTATGTCAATAAAATATTTGAATTCGACAATCGGGTGGCCAAAGAAATTATGGTACCCCGGACAGAAGTAGTCACGATCGACCGGTCATCTTCCATCAGCGAAATTATGGATATAGTGAAAGAAACAGGGCTTACCCGCTATCCTGTTACAGCAGAGAGAGACAAAGACCATATTCTCGGAGTTGTCAATATCAAAGAATTTTTAACCGACTGCATCGATGGAAATTGCAAGGGATCGGAACCCATCTCCCCTTATATCATGCCGGTCATTAGTGTCATTGAGACCGTTCCGATTCAGGAACTTCTTGTTCACATGCAAAAAGAAAGAAGCCATATGGCGATTCTTTATGACGAGTATGGAGGAACGGCAGGCATTGTCACAGCTGAAGACATATTGGAAGAAATTGTGGGTGAAATCAGAGATGAATTTGATGAAGATGAAGTGCCGCTTATCAGAAAATTAGATGACGAACATTATCTTCTCGATGCAAAAATATTGATAGAAGAGGTCAATGATTTACTGGGCATACACATTCAATGTGAGGATATTGATACAATCGGCGGCTGGCTCTTGACGAGGAAATATGATTTGGAACAAGGTGACGTCATCGAAGAAGAAGGGTATAAGTTTTACGTGAAAACAATGGAAGGAAACCATATCAGTGAAGTGGAAGTGACTGGATAACTGGAGAAAAGTCGACAAAGCTTCATTTATTTCCGGGGAAATGATCTCTATTTTGACATTGATCCCTCCTTGATGTAACAGGATATGACACGTCCTCTGACGTTTGTACATCAGCTTCTTCGGTTTTACCTCTTAACGTTCGCACCTCTATCTTTTCATGGTCGACTCGAGGAAAGAGCGAAAGGAGCGGCATTCGGGGTAAGAGCCAAGAAGTCATATAAACAAAGCGGGCCGGCATGGATCCATGCGGCCCGCTTTGTTGTTTATTCCAAATGGTATTCCGTATACCCGGGTAAAGCCTGTACCTCATCAAGAACTTTAAAAAGTTCCAGTCGGGATTTTGTAACGGAAAGATTTACTCCCATTTCAGCAAGACTATCGATGATTTTTTCAAGTTGTTCATGATCTCTGTTCAAAAAGACCACCCCGTTTAAGATTTGACATCTTCGTACCTATTTTAACCTAATTTTCCACTGTTTTGTATCGCTTTCAAAAAAAAGGGTAAAAAGATGTGTCCAAAATAAAAACTCTCCTTCAATTTACCCTGCACTTGCAAAAATAAACCTTTTTTTAAAAAAATTCAGGGGTTTTTCAAGAACGTCTTCAGTGCGGACCCCCTCCTATTCATACCGAAGAGATTCAATAGGATCCAGTCTGGCTGCCTTATTTGCCGGTAAAATGCCAAATATCACACCTATCACCATAGAGAACAATAAGCCGCCCAAAATCACCTGCCAGGAAATTAAGGCAGGCCAACCGGCGATATAGGCAACAACTGAAGCGGACGCTATGCCAATTCCGATGCCGATCGCACCGCCAATCAGTGTCAAGGTAACCGATTCCACCAAGAATTGAAATAAGATCTGTCCCGGAGTAGCACCCAGTGACATCCGGATCCCGATTTCTCTAGTGCGTTCAGTTACAGATACAAGCATGATATTCATGACACCGATCCCGCCAATGAGAAGGGAGATGCCTGCAATACTTCCAATGACAATCGTCATGATATTTGTAATTTGCCCGATCCCGTCCGTAAGCTCTTCCAGATTTAACACTTGATATGCCTGATCTTTATCATGGATCCGGTTGAGCAATTCAGCAGCTTTTGTTCCTGCAATCTGCAGTTCTTCGGGTGTTTCAGCCTCAATGGTCACTTGGCTGTATTCACTTTTCATGTAAATATTTTGCCACGTTTTCCACGGTATATATATTTCGTTTGAATCCAATGCCAAAAAAACTGTCTCTTTTGATAAAACACCGATAATTTCAACAGGCTGCGAAGCGATATACAAGACTTCCCCCAAAACCTCTTTTTCCCCAAAGAGCTCTTTCTTTAAAGAGCTGGAAATCATTGCTTTCCGGCTGCCTCCCAAAAAATCTTCTGCCATCAAACTTCGGCCTTCCCCAATACCAAGATGATTGATTTCAAAGTAAGCCTGGCTAATGCCGTTCACCAAGGCATCCACTGATTCCTCCCTGTAACGGACCATACTTGACTCTGAACTGGAAGCAACAACCCTCTTCACCTCGGGGATCTCTTCTATCAATTGGATGTCTTCCACTGTAAATGGATCTTCCATCCATCCACCCGAATTTGACATCAATTCTTCCTCCGGCGGAACATACAGGAGTTCTGTTGTATTCGTTTCTCCCACTATTTGAGATTTCAGCATGGCTTCTCCAGCCTGACCAATGGCTACTACGGCAATTACAGAGGCCACCCCGATGATAATACCCAGCATGGTTAATATAGATCGCAGCTTATGGGCCCTTAGGGACGTAAGCGCCATCTTTATATTTTCATAGACACTCATTTCCGGCCACCTCCGGGATTGCCGGGATGTTTGATCAATTCGCCATCTCGAATCAGGATGGTTCGATCCGCCACAGCTGCCACTTCGGGATCATGCGTGACAACAATGACCGTAGTGCCTTCCTGATGAAACATTTGAAACAATTCCATGACCTGTTTCCCTGTTTTTGTATCGAGCGCTCCCGTCGGTTCGTCTGCCAATATGACAGCAGGTTCATTTACAATGGCCCTGGCAATCGCTGTACGCTGTTTTTGCCCACCTGACAATTGATTGGGCAGATGATAGATCCTGTCTGAAAGGCCTACTTTTTTCAATGCCTCCACAGCTCTTTCTTCCCTTTCTTTACGGGGGACTGCTGCATAGATCATCGGCAGTTCCACATTTCTTAACGCATTTAGGCGGGGAAGCAGCTGAAAATGCTGAAATACAAAACCGATCGAACGATTGCGGATGCCTGCCAGGCGCTTCTGATCATAATCGGTTACACGCTCACCATTTAAAAAATACTCGCCGCTCGTCTGTTTCTCTAAACAGCCCATAATATTCATCAAGGTAGACTTGCCTGATCCGGAAGGTCCCATGACGGCGACAAATTCACCTTTTTGGATATGTATATGAATATTTTTGAGAACCTCTATCACTGTTTCAGCTGTTTGATATGATTTACAGATTGATTCAAGCCTGATCATTTACGGTCACTTCCGCTCCATCTTCAAGGTTTTCCGGAGGATTGACAATCACCTGGTCATTTTTGGATAAGCCGCCTGTAATTTCAATTTCGCGGTTTGTTGTCATGCCGGCCTTTACTTTATGCCGTTCCGCTTTTCCATCTTTTACAACATACACATAATTGTCTGCTCCATCCTGCTTCACCGCAGACAACGGCAGTGTCCATCCGTTTTTCTTGTTTGTTTCAATTTCCGCAAGTATTTGAAAACCGGGCTTGATGTCCAACTGTTCATCTTCCACCCTGATTTCAATGGGATATTGGACTTTGGCCGTTTCCCCATTTACGGGTTCCATTTGTTCATGTTCATTCGACAGGAATGAAACGGAGTCTACTGTTCCACCCCACTTTTCACCAGGAACTGCATCCGATGTCAAAACAGCAGGCTGCCCTTCCTTGATCTTCAAGGCATCGTACTCAGAAATGGCACCTTTCACAACAAACTGGCCTGGCGCGGCAATTTGAATCAAAGGCTGTATCGACTCCGAGGACATGGCTGCCTGCTCATTGATCCGAAGAATGACCCCGTCGATTTTACTCTTGACAGTCAGCTCTTCCAGCTGGCTGTCAATCGATTGGCGCTGCAAGAGAGTCTGCTCTTTTTCAATTTTCAGCTGCTGTTCTTCCAGGAAAATCTGATCATGTTCCATTTCCAGCTCATCTTTATCCAGCATGTCATCAGTTTCTGCCTTGGCTACCTGCCGGTCGATCTTTCTATGCTGCTTTTTAATATTCTCCAACTGCAAGAGATTGGAACGAAGCTGCAATTCCATTTGTTTCTTCTCCAGCTCCAGCTGCTCATTGTCGTATCGGAACAGCGGAGTTCCATTTTGGACCTCGTCTCCTTCCTTGACGAGCAGCTCGCCTACTTTCCCTTTATCCGGCTCGTAATAGACAGATTGCTGGTCAGCAAGCTGAAGGGTACCGGATATAATCACCGACTCCGTCATAGTTTGTTCCTTTAAATGGGTAACGTCAACAGCCATTACCTCGTTTGAGGCTTGATTCACCAAGTTCAGACCGATAAAACCCGCAACCAACAGAAAGACTCCTGCGATAATCATAGCTCTTTTCATTTCTGTTCACACCAACTATCCGAAATAATTAACCGCTTGTCATTTGATAAAAAATAGACTCCAAATCTGTAGAATGATCCAGCTGCAAATCATTTTTTAATTGATCTATATTGCCTTCTGCCATCTTTTTCCCGGAATGGATAATCATTAATTCCTTACACAATTTTTCGGCAATCTCCAATATATGCGTGCTGAAAATAATTGAGTTTCCCTTTGTGATATAGTCAGTTAAATAATCTTTCATTTCTTTTAACGCATTCGGATCAAGCCCTGAAAAGGGCTCATCCAAAATCAGAAGTTCCGGCTGATGGACAAGGGAGGAAATCAGGGCTGTCTTCTGCCTCATTCCCTTTGAATAGGTTTTAATGAACTGGTCCAATTTGTGTTCCATCCGAAACACCCTGGCAAGCCGTTCTATTTCGATATCTTGTATTTTTTTAGGAACATCTCTTAAACTGGCAGTAAATTTTATGTATTCCCTGCCTGTTAAGTAATCGTAAATGCTGACAGCATCCGACACGAAGCCGACTTTCTTTTTATATTCTGGAGAATGGCTGTTCAGGTTCCCGAGCTGAATGGATCCCTGATCCGGTTTTAACAATCCCGCAATCATGCTGAGCAATGTCGTTTTGCCCGCCCCGTTAGGCCCGAGGATGCCGTAAATCACTCCTCTTTTCAGTTGAAAACTGATTCCGTTCACTGCGACTTCACCATGATAGGATTTGGATATTTCTTGTACATGCAGCACGTTGATCACACCTTTAATCAAAAAGTTCGCTCAGTGATTCAAAGTTCGTAAAAGTAATTCCCTCAATCTTTTGACAAAACTTCTTAAATAAAAACACGGTCAGTATGACATTCATCACGATAAAAATTCCCATCGAAACGAAAAAAGAACCAGTGAAGTAAAATAACAATCCATCGGTAAATAAGTAACACCCGGACAGCAAGCTGATCATTACCTTCGCCCTGGTACTGGGCAAATTCAGCAAGGAATCATCCGAAAAGTTCGGAAACGTGGCCGTGGCAATCAAGCCGATCAGCACAATGACGGGCATGGCGGATAAAAGTCCTATACTTAAGGCAAAAAAATTCGGCTTGATTAAAAGGAACGCAGCTGCAATATAAATCAATGAAAAAGGTAACAGGACACAATGAAGGCCGATGATTTTTGCCATGGCAATCTGCTTGGAATTCACCGGTAATACGACCAGATTCCTAAAACCCATGCCTTCTGAATCAATCGAAAATTTGTTGATTACACTGTTCATCAGCATCATTAACACAGAAATACTCAAAAAGACGGGTGCAGCTTGAGCCGAAAGCGCATCGACCTTAGACTCAAAAAAATAGTAAGCACTGATGATCACGGCCAGGCCGAAGCTCATCATCAAAAAGGCCGCCTTCCAACGGTATTTCTCATCACGCGAAAAGGCCAACAGATCCTTTTTTAGAATAGACTTTACATAAGGGTGGAGATACGGGATGGTTTCCAGCAAGTTCATCCCGGGAATCGGCTTCTGCTCTTGAGGGAATCCCTTCCGCAGCGACTGCAGCTCATGCATTTTCCCAAGAATCTGCCGGTCATCCAGCCTGTCCAACTGCTTTCCTGACAGCCAATACAAGATAAGGACCAACACCGGGAATGTGATCAGCGCATACACGTACGAAAACGGAAAACTCCCTGCCATCATAGAATGGGGAAAATAGGAATAACTTACAAAATCAGCTATCGACTGAACAAACGTACTTTCATAAATCGACAAATAATATGGATAAAAAAAGAACCCTCTCATGCCGCTGACAAACGGCTGTATGACATATAGGATCAAGATGGCACCCATTGCATTTGTGCATAAAAACAGCAGCGCAAAAGGAAGTAACGGTTTCTTCAGCACTTTTCTGATAACCATCGTACTAATAAACATAAAACGTATGAAAGCCGCAAACACAAATTGAGAAACCAAAGCCGCAAACAAGACAAAACCCTTTACGAGACCGAACTCCAGCCACACGGATAACTGATAAGAAAAAACAGCGAGTACAGCGATGAAAAAAATAGACTTGATATATGTCCGTTCCAATATTTTTCCAATAAACAGCTGCTTTAAAGAAATGGGCGCCAGGACAAGAAGCTTCATATCCTCAGCGAGCAAAAACCGGTACAATTGATCGTAAATGCCGGTGGCGATCCATGATAAAAGAATGACCAAATTTAACGTGCTGATCCACTTCACTTTGTCCTGTTCCGTTAATCCACTCAAATGGTTATGGATCCACTCCAACAGGACGTGAGAAAAGGAGTTTACGAGAAGGACGACCACGACCGCGATAAGCGCTGCCGCCAACGCAAAACTCCAAAACTTTGTTTTATTTTGATTCGAGGGATCCCCCGCATATACAATTTTATTCATGCTCAATCGTGTCCGGTTGTTCCAGATCAGCCAGATCTTTTTCACGTCTATGCCCTCATTTCTCAAAGCTTCGTCGTGATCAGCCCTTCTATTAATGCAGCGATAAAAAGAAAAGATACATAGAAGACAAACAGTAAAGCCATATCCTTAAAATCCCTTTTTTGAAAGAACGGCTTTTTTAAGGCCACACAATTAAACGTCACCACTGCGGGTTTCATGGCAAATGCTCCGACGAGTGCAATCGCCAAAATTTCAAAGACCCCATGAAGAAATGTATATTTAAACACCATCCAGGCGGAAAGATCTTTTGATAAATAAAAGATGGTCGACCCCAGCAGGCAGCCTTGTAAAACGATGTACCAAAAAGAAACAAAACCAAAGGAGAGAACACCGATACATGCCGGCAGCAAAATCATGAAGTTATGTTGGAACACGGATGTCCATGTAAGCTCCTCCTCAACAGGCTCCTCCACGTCAAGCACCGAAGCCTCCTGCACCATGGCAGCCACTTCGCCTGCACCGGTGAGCTGAAGGTACAGGATCGTTCCAAAAAAACTGGCCAATACTGTTAGGAGTGAAAGAACAAAAACATCCCGGTTTCTTTTCATAAATGACAAGCCAACGGCTTTTATGCTGAATTGATTTGCCACGATTACGTCAAATCCTTGATAAAGTTAATTCGTTTTTGAAAGGACGGGTGGGTCTCTTTCCATTCTTTTCTTTTGGAGGCAAACTCGCCATCCTCTTTTTCAGTGATTTTGTTTAATTTCATTAACGTTTGAATGTACAGGTCCTTATCTCCCGACTGCCTTACAGCATATTCATCTGCCTGGTGTTCAAACATTTTGCTGATTTTATTCGGAAGCCATTCCGTCAGCAAGATTAAAACTACTACGCCAATCGGGAAAATGACAATATAATGCCACCATCCAAAACCGAGCATAATTTTTCTGGCAAAAAACATCGTCAGGCTGATGGCAACCGCCACTCCAAACGTGATCGCCAGAATCCAACGGCCATGCTTGAGTTTGATATGGCCGATTTCATGAAATAATACTGCTTTAATTTCATCCAAAGTGAAATTCTTAACCAAGCCTTCGGTCATATAAATGTTCAAGCCTTTTCTGGAAGAAAAAGGGGTGCTGTACACCCAGGCATTGGTCTCGTGCTTGGACTCATCTTTCATAAATAAGTTTATTTTCGCCTGGCAAACTTGCTCGATGGAGTTTTTCAAAGAAGCAAACGGCTCCGTAATTCCAATGTTTCTGTATTTGCCCATAAATCGGTGCAGGACCGTATATACCACCATGATGATGAGCGTCAACGATAAATACCAGGCAATAAAGTAATACCATTTATCTGTGATTTGTACATAAAGGGACATGGGAAGCAGGAAAAACGTGAAGAAGTAGGCAAGACCCCCGGCAATAAGCAGCGCTATGCCGATCGACTCTCTTTTTGTAAAATGAAGAAATCCGGTTTCTTTCATCTCCGGAACTTCGGAAGAATCTTCCTCTTCATCTTTCCTTAAGGTATATTGATAGACCCCGGTTGTTAGTGCCACAGAAAGAAACGACGGCACGAATATACATAATAGAATGCTCCATATATAAGAATCTGTCAGAAGCAGAGCGTAGCCCATTGTAAAGTGATAGTTTAGAATGAGAGGCAACGTTCCAGCCAAAATAAACGGGAAAAATAATGTAAACAGATTGCGTATAGAAAGAACATGATTAAAAAAAAGCGCAAGAAGACAAGGCAGTAAAAATGAACCCACATACATCAACAGGATCAGAGGTTTGCTGAACTCCGGCTTCAGTTGGAAAGAAAACGAACCGCTGTTGCCGGCAGCAAGGATGGTGGATTCGTTAAAAAAGAACTTCCTGTCACTGGATTGGACGGTTGCATCCTGACTGAATTCGGCATCAATCCCTCTTCTGGTCATGACCGTCCATTCTTCTTCCGCCGGAAGATTCACGTTTTTGCTATGTATTTCACTAAATTGATAGACGGTATCGCCAATATGAAAAGCTAGCGATTCGCTGCTGCCTGTTTTAACCGTGTTATTTTCTTTAATGTCCAATTGATAATCTCCCTGGTATACGGAATACCCCGTCAATACCTTGTGGACGCCCTCTTCCTTTTTGGAATCAAGGAGAATAAACGGCGATAATACTGCTGAGCGGACTCCTAACTCAACCATTACAACTGCAGCGGATGAAAATGCTGCAACCATTATAAATATGAGGACACTTTTTTTCATGGCTATACTCTCCTTGCAGGGCTTATAGGAAACTTGTCATGAGCGCGGGAATTGTTTTTAATGCCAGGTTTGCCGCAAATGTAATGACTACTACAAGTAAAGGAGTCATTGGGCTGCTGGATTTTAACAGGACTTTCACACCGAAATATAACAATACAAATTGCCATATAAAGAAAGGTTCAACTTGGTTTAGCATTGCAACAACTGCATGGTTATCCAGGTTGGGGAACAAAATTTGCATTCCAACAGGCTGAAACACTTTGCCTGTTATTAAAACCAGCGCTGCGAACGATAATGTTTTTAAGATGATCGGTACCCAGCTGAAACCGGCCACACTGAATACAGTTCTAAAACTGCTTGAAGCAGGCGAGAGCAATGCTGTTATAAAGTAAATAAAAACCGACAGCATCACCCACTCTATCAATGCAGATCCGCATATCATGAGAGCCAGAATGATAAAAACAATGGCCGCTGTGGACAAAGAGGAGCCTAAACCAAATAAATCCTGTATCTCTTTATAAGTATGAGGGAAAGTAGCAGCGGTCAACGCCATTCCACTTAATAATATAATTAAAAAAGGCCTTAAAATATTGGGCTGTTCCAATAATTCATGAAAAAATTTATTGGGTTCAATAATGGTCTTATAATAAGAACCCAATATAGATCCGTTTCCCATTTTTGATACTCCCCCAAAGAATGGATTTCGTTTATAATAGAAGAAGTAGCCCTGACTGGCATCAGGGCTGCTTCAAAAGTTTTACCAGGTTACTGCTTTTTGTCTGCCTTTCTTCTTGATATACCACTTCAAGGTCATTCTTGCGGCCCAGGCAATAGCAGTAACTATTCCAAAAGATAAGAATCCCAACACAATGCTGATGGCTGATGCAATATCAGATCCAGTGATCACTAGGTTGACAATCTTGGATGCTCTCTTTTGAGATTCATTCCAAGTGATCTTTTTATTCTTCTTGCCATATTTATAAATGACTTGGGCCAACTGCATCTCTGCACCTTTAAATTCAGAAGAAACAACAGAAGAGCTGGTAGCTTTAGAACTGCTGATCTGAGAGGAAAAAGACAAAGAACTGGCCAAAATCGAGAATGCCATGGCAAATACAAGAAGAATAGCAATCCCCTTTTTCTTGCGGCTATCCAATGCAAATGTCATCTTTGTTACACCTCCTTTTTTTATAAGATATGTATTGTTTCACCCCATAAAGGGAAACAACCAAATTCATCGTTAAGCGAACCGAGACTTGTAATTACTCATTTCCGTTCTTTAGAATGCAAGGATCTATCTTACCTGTAACATACCGTGCATTTTTTCAAAAGGTTAGAAAATTAAATTCTTATTACAATCCTTTTACAATTCTAATTGTGCGTATAGTGTAATACAAGAGACTTTTTAACCAAATGTGTAATTTGCACCAGGCCATTATCCATGCGATAATACGAAAAATAGGAATTAAGGATGGTGGCTAAATGCCTTCTCTAGGGGCCAGGCTGCGGGATGCCCGGAAGAGAAAAGGGTATACACAAACCGAAGTTTGTAAGATCCTTCAGCTTAAAAATTCACGACTATCCGGATATGAAAGGGATTACAGGAAACCAGATGTGAACACCCTAACGAACTTGGCTGATCTTTACGAGGTATCCACCGATTGGCTTTTTGGCAGGAAAGAGGAGCCAGACTTAACCGGAGATTCCTCCTTTACCTCTTTAGAGGAGCAAGAACTTCGTAACTGGTTGAGAAATCTCGTATCTTCTGATGTACACGATTTGCGTAAATTAAAGAAGCTTTGGGATATTATGAAAAACGGAAAAGAGTAAACCGGGGATTTCCGGGGATTTAGATTACATTGTTTGGCCAGGATTGTTATTTGTACTATTTTAAAAGCAGGCCTTCCCTTACCGGGAAGGCCCGCTCTATGTCTAGTCCCAATCAGAAAGTTTGTCTTTCGCTTCACCAAATTTTTTCTTTGCTTTACCTTTGACTTTGTCCCATTTGCCTTCGGCCTGCAGTCTTTCATTATCCATGGCATCTCCGAATGCATCTTTAGTTTCACCTTTCACCTTGTCCCATGTACCTTCCAATTTTTTCTTAGTTCCATCTGAGTCTCTCATCGGGAATACCTCCTTTCCGTCTGAAAAGCTATAGTTTATATGTACCCCTTCAGACTCATATGAAACGATCTCTGATAAAAAAAGAAGCGTCCGTTGAGGGACGTACAAGCTAGTCGGAAAGGCAGGTTATTCAGACGTTAAGATTAGGACATTGTACCCGGCATGCGGCGGGTGATGATAAAGTCAAGCTCTCTTTCCTGTTAAAAAATGGTCAAACCGTTGTTTTTTTGTCCAAAAATGTAAAAGTCCGCAACAGAGATATCCCTCTGCTTTTCTTTTTGCTCTGGGCATCTTCGCGCATTTGAAAAAGCTGCTGGTCTCTCTCCCGGTCTTCAATTTTCTCTGTCAGCCTTTCCACTTGCACCGCCAGCTTTCGGTTAATCTCCGTCAAGTCCGTCTGCTGTTTCTCCAGAAGAGATATTTTTTCACAGAGCTTTTCAATATCTGCAGCAGCGATGCCATCCGGTTCCTGCCTGGGAAACTTCCTTGCCGTGGCCTCGGCAGCCTGATCCACTGTCATTCCATCATCTATCATACGACTCATCATTGTTTGAATCTCTTGGATGTCCTTCTCTCTGAAAATCCGGCCATTATTTGCCCCGCGTTCAAACCGATACCCTTTGGATTCCAGGACAATCGCATAGTTTCTGAGGGTACTGACCCCTAAGCCCAATATCTTCGCTGCGTCGGATGTATACAACTTCTTCTCCATCGTCGTCCCTCCCCAGTTTTGTTTGATATATTTATTCTACAGGCGATAGCCTTCTCCTTTCTCTAATCCTGTAGAGAACTGTCTATCGTTTTACAAATTTTTTATACCGGGGATTCAATGAGGGGAAGTCTTTCCTTACAAATGATTGACACTTATTCCTGGGTGCACTCAGATCCGTTCCCTTTCGGATTGATTTCTCCTTGTTCGGGAGGACCTCCTGATGCATTCCCTTTTTACGTAAAATTCTCTTGTTCGGATACGCATCTGCCAAAAAGAATAACCTTCCGTCCGCGAAAGGATATCCGATCTTACCTTTTAATGATGAGTGTTCTTAGCTGGAAACTTCATCATGCTTCCTCCCTTGAAATCATTTTATTGAACCGGGCTTATCGAATATCTTTCACACAACCATCCTCCCCACAATTTCCAAAAACTTTTCCTCCAATGCATTTTATAAAAACAAAAAGGCTGCGACAGAAAATCAGTACTCACTGATTTTTGTGCAGCCTTGTAATGCTATGCCTGCCATGGCCGATTCGCCACAGGCGATCTTTTTATCGGCAGTCTTCTTGTGCCCAATTCTTCCCTTGTCATGCGACGCGGTTCCATTCCTCTTTCAATTCGCGATTTTAGCTGGCTGGACATGGAATAAAGATTCGGCGGCAAAAATATCCGTTTGGATGCTGTTCCGCACGCAGGACATTCGGCACTTCCTTTGTTTCCGGACATCGTTTTGAAATGAAGTGTGAAATCTCCGCAAGTCTCACACCGAAAGGTATAGCTTGGCAAGATATCCCTCCTACTTCTTCGGAGTTATGTCTTTATCAAAGATCTGTGTAGGGATTCCGATGGTACAGCAGGCATTCGGGATATCAACAATGCCCGCGACATGCCCTTCCACCGGTGCGGAGCTTAAGAGCATATATGCCTGCTCACCGGTATACCCCTGTGTCTTTAAATATTCAATTGCATTGAGGCAAGCATTTTTAAACGCAGCATTCGCGTCTAAATAGTATTGCTGGCCATTATGTTCATCTACAGATACACCTTCAAACACAAGAAAATCAGAATATACAGGGTCCACGGGGCCAGGTTTGAACATCGGATTATTTTTGATCATATATTTGTTCATTCCGCCCTTGATCACATCCACTTTGAGGTCAATCCATCCGGACATCTCAATGCCGCCGCAGAAAGTGATTTCTCCATCTCCTTGCGAGAAATGCAGATCTCCCACCGATAGCTTCGCCCCTTCAACGAAGACCGGAAAGAAGATTCTCGAGCCTTTGGACAGATTTTTAATGTCACAGTTTCCCCCATTTTCTCTCGGTGGTACTGTTCTTGCACCCTCTCTGGCCACCCGGTCAAACTCGGCACCTTTTAACGTACCAAGAACAGCACTTTCCGGCGTAGGAAGATTCGCAAGCGGCGGTGTCCTGTCCGGATCAGTTTCCTTCAATTCCGCTTCTCTTCTATTCCATTCCTGCAACAATTCCATAGACGGGGCTACACCGATCAGTCCGGGATGGATAATACCCGCAAATTTCACCCCCGGAACATGACGTGAAGTCGTATAGATGCCTTCAAAATCCCAAATGGATTTTTGTGCTTCAGGATAGTGATCAACCAGGAAACTTCCGCCGTTTTCTTTGGCAAAAATTCCATTAAACCCCCATTCATACTCTTGATGAGCACCCACATCCAGAATGTCCACAACGAGCAAATCCCCCGGCTCTGCCCCATTGACATATACCGGTCCGCTCAGAACATGGACTCTTTCCAAATTGACATCACGGATATCACTGGCATCATCATTGTTTTGAATCTGTCCATCTGTCCATTCTTTACAGTCCATCCGAAAGGCTGTCCCGGGATCGACCGAGAAAGCTGCTGGTATATCCGGATGCCACCTGTTGTGCCCCGGGTGGGCCTGCTCCTCCATCGGCTTGCTCAAATCCAGCTTAAACATTGTTTTTGGCATCGTTCATTCCTCCCACAATTATTTTTTATATAGCTCATAGGGTGAAAAATACATATGCGCTTTTAGTATATGACAAGGGTTGTAAATTATCAAATTATTTAAAATTCTGTACGACCTCATTAAAAGTTTATACCGCCCTACCCGTAGTCTTTCGCTTTGCCGTCAGCACGCTCCAAGTTCTCAGCAATCCATTTCAGATTAACAAACAAGCAATTCCAATTGTGGTATAAGCTTGCCCAATCGTACGTTTCGGGTATGGAAAGCTCCTTTTTCCCGGATGTCTGAAAAACGCAATTCAATACGCTGCACTCCAAATCTTTCGGTGACATGCAGAAATCTCACAGAGACTTTCAACACTTGCCCTTATTTCAAAGAGAAGAAGCTGACACAACGTACCAGCTTCTTCGGTACATTCTATAATTCTTCCATGAGCGCCTGGCACTGGCCGGCAACCGATTGTAAAAATTTTGCAGCGGGCGCTCCGTCAACTGCACGGTGATCAAATGTCAGGCTGAGCGGAATGCGTTCTCTTTGAATGACTTTGCCATTTTCCAATGCCAAATGAGTCTCGATGGTCCCAACACCAAGAATTCCTACTTCCGGCGGATGAATGATGGGTGTGAAAAATTCAATTCCAAATTTTCCTAAATTTGTCACCGTAAACGTACTTCCTTTCATCGGGATACCCGATAAATTTCCGGAAGCAACCTTTTTAGCCAAAACCTTTAATTCCTCATCCATCTTCTCTATTGTTAATTCATGGGCACCGGTTAAAACCGGCACATATAAACCTGATTCCGTATCCACCGCCATTCCTAAATGAACTTGATCATAAGTGGTGATTTGATCACCTTCTATATGAGCATTCATCTCAGGATGCAGCTCCAAAGCTTGAACGGTTGCATAGCAAATCAGTGTGTTCCAACTCACTTTCGAGGCGCTTTCTTTCCTTTTTTGACTCAAACCCGTCACATCTACCCATGAGGTCAGGGTAAGCTGTGCAGATTCATGCAGGCTCGCCATCATTCTCGAGGCAATTACTTTGCGGATTCCCGACATTTTATTCCCAGAGCCGGTTTCTTCATTTGTTTGACCCTCTGCCGCATTCCTGATGTCACTTTCAGTGATGACACCGCCTTTTCCTGAACCTCGGATTTCGGACAGGTTCACGCCCGCATCTCTTGCCAGCTTTCTCAACCGCGGAGACACCCGGACAAAAGACTGGGAGCCTGCGCCCGTTTCAGCTTTTTTTTCAATGTGCTTCTGGTCATTCTCTTCTTCTGCAGACTCGTTATCCTGATCATCACTGATCGTTGCAATGGTTTCTCCGATCTTGGCGGATTCCCCTCTTTTAACTAAAATTTCCCTGATCGTCCCTTCTGTTTCCGCCTCGATTTCAAAGACGGCTTTTTCGGTCTGAACCTCAACGAGCACGTCTCCTTCTTCCACATCATCTCCTTCTTCCACGTGCCAAAAGACAATCAGACTTTCCTCAATGTCATCGGACGTTCTTGGCATCTTTACTTCAAACATGCATATTCCTCCCTGCTTGCAGATCTGGAGAAGCTCACCATGACAGTTTTTATGGTCCGGTTCTCAGAAGGTAAAAGCTTAATAGGTTTCCATCAATTCTTTTACCGCTTTAAAAATACTGTCCGGGCCCGGAATCACAAAGTCCTCCAGCGGGTCGCTGTACGGAATCGGCACATCTGGAATGGCCAGGCGTTTAACGGGCGCTTCCAGTTCATATAACGCTTCTTCCGCAATGATCGCTGAAATTTCTGCCGTCATTCCGTATGAGAGGTAGTCTTCATCAACGACTACAAGACGGTGGGTCTTTTTAACCGAATCAATGATGGTATCCTTATCGATCGGCTTCAGTGAACGCAGGTCAATCACTTCTGCTTCAATCCCTTCTTTTGCAAGCTTGTCTGCTGCCTGCGCCGCGTAATGGGCCATCATCTGTACCCCCACAATGGTTAAATCTCTGCCTTCGCGCATGACTTTTGCTTTATCGAGCGGGACGGTATAGGCATCATGAGGTACATGGCCGACTGTTTCATCCAGCTGGTCCATCCAGCCCAGGCCCTGCAGCGACTTATGGAACATGAAAAAGACCGGATTATCATCCCGTATGGCAGAAGTCATCATGCCTTTTAAATCGTATGGTGTTGAGGGCGCAACCACTTTTAAGCCGGGCATGTGTGCAAAGGTGGCATACAAAGTCTGGGAATGCTGCGCCGCATCATTATACCCGCCGCCGACAGCCGTCATCAGCACCATTGGCAGCTTCACGCTGCCACCGGACATATACTGAATTTTAGCCATATGGTTATAAATCTGGTCCATGCATACACCAAAGAAGTCCACAAACATCAGCTCGGCAATCGGGCGCATCCCATCAGCAGCTGCACCGATGGCAGATCCGATGATGGCGGTTTCAGAAATCGGCGTATCCAGTACACGTTCCGGACCAAACTTATCCAAAAGGCCCTCCGTCGACCCAAAAATCCCTCCGTACTTTCCTACATCCTCACCCAGGACAAATACATCCGGATTGTTTTCCATTTCCAGGGCTATCGCTTCAGCCATTGCCTTATTTCCGGTCAAAAGCCTTTTCTTTGTTTTTTCCATTTACATAGCTCTCCCTTCAGGTAAAATTCCGGGTCACTTTCCGCATCCATTTAATTAAACATGTCTTCCAGCGCTGCCTCCGGCTTCGGATACTCGCTTTCCCTGGCAAAGCTGTATGCTTCATCAACTTGCTTTTTTACGTTGGACTCCATCTCTTCAAGTTCGGATTCATCCATGCCGTATTCATCCATCATGAGCTTTCTTATTCTTAAAATTGGATCGCGCTCCCTGAGAGCCGGGACTTCTTCTTTTTCGCGGTACACTTCAGGATCTCCCTGGAAATGGCCCAAGTACCGGTAGGTTTCAATTTCAATAATCGATGGCCCTTCTCCGCTTCGGGCTCTTTGTACGGCTTCTTCTGATACTTGATACATCTCTATCGGGTCATTGTCTTTTACATAGAAGCCTTCAAGACCATAAGCAGAAGCCCTGAGATCATTGGAGGCAACAGCTGTTGAAGCTGTTTTTGGAACTGAAATGCCATAGGCATTATCTTCTACAACCAATATAAGCGGGAGTTTCCATAACGCAGCCATATTGAGTGTCTCGTGGAAAGCGCCCGAGTTTGCCGCCCCTTCTCCGAGGAAGGCAACAGCCACCCAATCTTTCCCTTTCATTTTTGCCGCCAGCGCAGCTCCGGCTGCCTGTGGAATTCCTGCCCCGACAATCCCGCTGCAGGAAAATTTGACATCGGGGTCAAATAGGTGCATATGGCCGCCCTTGCCTTTTGAGAGTCCTGTTTCCTTTCCGAAAATTTCCGCAGTCATCCGTTTCAGATCCACACCCTTTGCTATTGCATGGTGGTGCGGCCGGTGCGGAGAGGTAACTGTGTCATCTTTCGTTAAATGAGCACAAATGACCGCTGCTGGTTCCTGTCCGGTCGACAAATGCATTTCACCCGGGACCGTTCCCGCTCCAATATTAAACACGGGAGTCTTCCCTTCCATATACACCTCGGCCATCTGATCTTCGTAATAGCGGCTTTTAGCCATCATTTCATATATCCATTTCAACTTGTCCAAAGGTACAGCCATGTTTTCTCCTCCCTTTTCAAAATGTTTATCACCTCTTTAAGAAGCAACATTCATTCCAATGATTTAAAGCCCGATTTCAACGTTTTTCACTAAAAAATATGTCCCATTTTGATACAGGATGTCCGATCATCATCGGGACACTGTGCCAAAATGGGACACTTTAGTAAAGGTATGGAGGGTAATTCAACAGCAGAAACCTAAAGTCGACAGAAAATGAAATGGAACAAGCATGCATTTTTTTAAAACAACCAGGCACCCTATGGATAAAAAGGAGCGATCACATGGAAATATTTGAACCTTCTTATTCGCCGGGAGATATTGTTTATGTGTTATATCGGAATCCGCATACACAAAATGTCGCCATGATTCAGGAAGCTGCTGTAGTGAATGATCCGGACCGCCCGGGTCAACTTGCTGTTTTTTTATATGAAACCTACTATCCCTTAACAGAGGATCTGGCCATTTACCGGTCAGCATCCGAAGCGGAAGAAGCCTATCAATATTATTTTGGGGCAGTGGATTAAGCAGCCCGAAACCAAGTTTCATCCAAAGGAGTTGTCCCCATGGTCAAACCATTTATGCCGCAGCTCGTATACTTTGAACCCAAAGCGCTGGATTATCCGCTTGGACAGGAGCTGCTTAAGAAATTTACTGATTTGGGCAAGGAAATCCGTTACACCACATCCCATAATCAAGTGCGCAATCTTCCGGGAGAAAATGATTTTCAACGGTACCGGATCGCAAAGTCCACGCTTGTGGTCGGTATTAGAAAAACCTTGAAGTTCGACACGTCCAAGCCTTCTGCCGAGTATGCCATTCCCTTTGCAACCGGATGTATGGGACATTGCCATTATTGTTATTTACAAACAACGATGGGAAGCAAACCGTACATCCGTACATATGTCAATGTGGAGGAAATTTTGGAAGCAGCTGAAAATTACATGGAAGAGCGTGCACCGGAAATTACGCGGTTTGAAGCGTCCTGTACATCTGACATCGTCGGCATTGACCATCTGACCCATACATTAAAAAGAGCCATTGAGTATTTTGGGCAGTCCGATCTGGGGAGACTGCGCTTTGTCACGAAGTTCAGCCACGTGGACCATTTGCTGGATGCCAAGCACAACGGAAGAACCCGTTTTCGGTTCAGTATGAATGCAGATTATGTCATTAAATACTTTGAACCGGGGACTTCCCGTCTGGCTGAGCGGATTGAAGCCGCGGTGAAAGTGGCACATGCCGGATATCCATTGGGCTTTATCATTGCTCCGATCTATTTGTTTGAAGGCTGGAAGGAAGGCTACAGGGAATTGTTTGAGAGACTCAGCCGGGACCTCCCTGACGATACAAAGCAGGATATCACTTTTGAGCTGATTCAGCACCGGTTTACAAAGCCCGCAAAGAAAGTCATTCTCAAAAATTACCCCATGACGAAACTGGAACTGGATGAAGAAAAGCGCCGTTATAAATGGGGAAGATATGGGATTGGAAAGTATATTTATCCGAAAGAAGAAGAATCCGAGATGAAAGAAACCTTGTTTGAATATATCCATACGTACTTTCCCGGCAGCAAAATTGAATACTTTACGTAACCTTCAAGTTGGGGCGGACGGGAGCATGCCTATACAATTTTCGGCGTGCTCCTCTTTCCATCCTCCCTATTTAATGCCGTATTTCTCCAATTTCCGATAAAGAGTACTCCGGGCGATACCTAGATAACGGGCGGCCTTGCTGTAATTTCCCTCGCAGATAGCAATCGATTGCAGCAGCGCCTGTTTTTGAATTTCATCTTTCATTGGCAGACTCTGGGAGACAGCTGAAATATCTCCCACTACTTCTGCAGGCAGTTCCTCAGGGCCGAGAAGTCGCCCTGTTCCTTTAACAATAACTCTCTCCAGAATGTTCTGCAGCTCACGGACATTTCCGGGCCAGTCATATTTCAGCAGTGCTTCATAAAATGACGGGGCCACCTGCAGATGGGGCTTGCCGACCCTTTCAGACAGGTTTTTCATAAACTGTTCCGCCAGCCGCGGTATGTCCTCACGCCGCTCTCTCAGCGGGGGAATATGGATCGGAATGACATTCAGCCTGAAAAACAAATCTTCCCGAAAGTTTCCTTTTTTTACTTCCTCCCGTAAATTTTTATTTGTAGCCGCAATGATGCGGACATTGACCGGGACCACTTTATAACCGCCAATTCTTACAATCTTTTTATCTTGTAAAACTCTCAGCAATAGGACCTGCATTTCCAGCGACATTTCGCCAATTTCATCGAGAAAAATCGTTCCGCCTTCCGCCAGCTCAAATTTTCCCGGTGTTCCGCCGCGCCTGGCTCCGGTAAAGGCGCCATCTTCATACCCGAACAGCTCGCTTCCCAGCAGATCCCTTGGAATTCCTCCGCAGTTGATGGCAATAAAAGGCTTATGCCTTCTGTTGCTCTCATGATGAATCGCCTGTGCAAACAAGTCCTTTCCTGTCCCGCTTTCTCCGATCAACAGCACATTGGAATCGGTGCCGGCTGCGGCCATGGCTTCCTCTTTTACTTTTCGGATGGTACTGCTGGCACCGATAACATCATGAAACGTCATCTTCGCCTGGTTTCCGGAAAATTTGTTGATCATCTGCCTGACTTTATGTATTTCTTTAAACGTGAGCAGCTTCCCAATTCTTCTTTTTTGCTGAAAAATACCTTTTGAACTGACGAGTACCCGGACTTGACGTATGCTTCCGGCGATATTCAGCTTGATTTCCCTATCCGCAACATTGGTATTGGATGAGACAATCTCTTGAAAAATCTTGTTCTTAAATACTTCCTGAATCTCCAGACCAAGCAGCTCCTCTTCCTTCTTTCCAATAATCTGATGTAACACTTCATTTGTTTTTAAAATGTTTCCCGCCATATCGACGATGATCATTCCCTCAGAAAAAGTATCAGTTGTCGCTTCCAGCAAACTTTTCATCATGGCATGTCTGCGGGTTTTTTCCATGATCTGCAGTTGTTTTTCAATGGCGGCGACGGTGGATACAACCATCCCCAGCGTATGAGGATGCACCTTTTCATGTGGGCCGGACATATTGAGGAGTCCGATAACCTTTCCATTGGAATCATGGATGGGCGCGGCCGAGCAGGTCCACGATTGGCAGGCCTCCGTATAATGCTCGGATTCCCAGACTTGAATGGGTTGATCTATGATGAGACCGGTGCCGATCGCATTCGCACCCATCGCCTCCTCACTCCATATCGCCCCCTCAACAAACTGTATATTCTCTGCTTCTAGAAGGGTCTCTTCATCTCCGATAGACTTCATCAAGACCCCTCTTTCATCACAAAGGATGACAAGAAACCCTGAACCTTTTACAAATGAATACAGATTTTCCATGAGCGGCAGTGAAATGTGAAGCAGTTTCTCTTTCTTTTTTCGCAGCTCCTCCAGTTCAGCGAGCGACAGAATCCTTGTCCCACTTTGAGTATGCGGATTGACGCCGTACTGTTTAGAACGAAGCCACGCTTCCCGGATCACTTTTTTCACCGACTTGTTGAGATGTCCCCGATATACAAAATCCTCCCAAAACTTCCTTATTGAATCATTGTCTATCAAGCCTGTTCACCTCAACTTTAAAGGGTTATCTATTATTATATTAAAATTTTGGAAATATTTAAGCAATAAGTATGGTAAAATGCCAGCACAGGACGATATCCGTCCTTTTTAAAAGCCTGCTGCCAGGGACAGCGAATGCACCTTTGCAAAAGATAGCACCCTATATAAAAGAAAAACCAGCCTGAACGGCCGGCCTCTGTTACTCAAAAAAAATGTATGGGCTTTGGATCAAGACTGACATTGATTTGCTTGGTTTCCTGGTACTCGTCCAAGCCGTAAGTACCCAGGCTCCTTCCGATTCCGCTCTGTTTGTAGCCGCCCCACGGCGCCTGAACATATGACAGGTGATAGGAGTTCACCCAAGTAATGCCGGCGCGGACTTTGTTAATAACACGCATAGCTTTATTTTGGTCTTTGGAGAATACAGCCCCTGCCAGTCCAAACTCTGTATCATTTGCGGTGTGAATGGCTTCTTCTTCATCTTCAAATTTTTGAATAGTGACGACAGGACCAAAGATTTCTTCTCTGACAATCCGCATGTCGCCAGAGACATCTGTAAACACAGTCGGCTCAATGAAAAATCCCTGTTCCATACCATCCCGCTCGATTCGGCGGCCGCCGCAGGCCAACACGGCACCTTCCTCCTGGCCGATCCGGATATACTCCAAAATGTTTTCCATATGCTTTTTACTGACAATCGCCCCCATTTGCGAGCTTTCATCATGTCCCGGACCAACTTTGATTGCTTTGGCCTTTTCCACATATTTGGCCACAAACTCATCGTAGATGCCTTCCTGCACTAGTATCCTGCTGCCGGAAGAGCAGACTTGGCCAGCCCCCATAAAGATGCCAAACAGCGCATAATCCACTGCTGTTTCCAATTCGGCATCATCAAAAATTATGTTCGGTGATTTTCCGCCCAACTCCAGGGAAACTTTCTTCAAATTCCCTGTAGCTGCCTGCATGATGCTGCGGCCGACGCCGGTACTTCCTGTAAAAGAAACAATGTCGACATCATGGCTTTCTGCGATTGTCTGACCGACAACAGAACCGGATCCCATCAGCAGATTGGCTACACCTTTTGGTAAATCCGTTTGATCCATAAGCTCAAACACCTTGGCAGCTGTTACCGGGGTGATTTCTGCCGGTTTTAAAATAATTGAATTTCCGGCAGCCAGGGCGGGGGCCACTTTCCATATGCTCATGAGCAATGGAAAGTTCCAGGGAACGATCAAGCCCGCAACACCCATGGGCTCCTTAACGATTTTCGTTTCCATGTCTTCAGCTGTCTGGTACGTCTGGCCATTTGGCTGATTGAGAAGACCTGCGTAATAACGGAACGTATGGGCGGCATCTGCTGCATCGGACTGTGCTTCTCTAAGGGTCTTCCCATTATTCTTCATTTCAAGTTCCGCCAATTCATCAAGATGCTCTTCCATTTTCTCGGCAATTTGTAGTAAAACCTTTGCCCTTTCCCGGGGAGTTCGTTCAGACCAAATTCCGCTTTCAAATGTTTCTTTAGCGATCTGAATGGCTTTTTCTGTCTCTTCTTTTGTCGCTTTTGGAGCAATGGCAATTACTTCCTGATTGGCAGGATTAAGGATTTCCTGCTTTTCAGGGTGACTCGAATCCATCCATTCTCCATTAATATATAGTTTTAAGTTTTCCGCCATATCGTGATGCCCCCTTATTTACTAAATAAAATCAAGACCGGAGGCCGTATGCGGATGTCCTCCTCATACGGCCATCTGCACTATTAACTTACTCTCCGTGCGGACGGAATGACTCGATATATTCATCAGAATCCTTATAATGAAGAATTCCGACTGCCTCTACATCGACCACTACCATATACGGTTTGCTGCTGGCCAGTGCATTCGCCAGCCCTTTTTCAAATTCTTCAACGGAGGTGACCTTTTCCGCGTCAAATCCCATAGATTTGGCCATCATGACAAAATCCGGATTTTGTAAATCTACAGCAGTCTTGCGGCCGTAAGCTGCTTCCTGGTAGTACTTTAAGATGCCATATCCCCCATCATCAAACAGCAGAACAATTATAGGAGCATCTTCTTGGACAGCAGTGATCATTTCTCCGGCATTTACCATCAATCCGCCGTCTCCTGCCACAAGAACGACCGGCTTGTCCGGCTGACCCACTTTGGCACCAATTGCCATTGGCAAGCCTTGTCCGATTCCTCCGCCCGTCATATAAAGATAATTTCTGGGCTCGTGTACATCGACCAATTTATTGGCCCACGTGTAGCCGGGAATCGTTACATCTGTGATCAATACTGTATGATCCGGCAGCTGTTCATTCATGATCGCTGCAATCTCCCCATATGGTTCAATGGTGCTGCATAGATCATCGCGTACGCCTTTCCGGACAGCTTTTACTTCCTCCACGTAAGCCTGATCCGGTTTGATGTCCTTCTCTGCCAGTGCTTTGTTAATTTCACGTAAAACTGCTCTGGCATCTCCGGCCAAACCGTACAATGTATCAAAGTTGCGGTTAAACGCCTCTGGGTTCAAATCGATGTTGATATGATTTTTAGGGACGGGTGATGTCCATCCATTGGTTTCCCCGCCACGGAAGCGGACCCCTATACTAATTAACAGGTCAGATTTGCTTAAAAGCTCTTCAAAGCGTGGAAACCAGGCAAAGTTTCCGATACAAAGCGGGTGTTCTTCAGGAATCGAACCTTTACCGGACTCACTCGTTACGACTGCGGGCTGAATTTTTTCAACGAGGTCCAACAGTTCTTCCGAGGCACCGGAGTGAATTACTCCATCTCCTGCCCAGATTACAGGTCTTTTCGCTTCTGCGATTCGATCAATCACTTCAGATGGAAGATCGATGTTTGCTTCCTGACCGTGAGTATCTTGGACTTCAATCAGATGATTTTGCGGGATCATCATTGCTTGGAAATTCGTTGGAATCTGTACCGTTACCGGCCCGGTTGGTACGGTTTGAGCTTCTTTGATCGCTTTGCGCATAAACGGTGTAATTAATTTTGGACGCTTGAGCAAATAGGCTGCTTTACTTGCCCCATCCATCATCTTCAATTGGTCTTTTGCCTCATGAATGTAACGCTGATCCGTTCCAATGTAGTTGGAATCCGCCTCACCTGTAATATGAAGCAGCGGCGTTCCGGAATTCCATGTTTCTGTCAGGGATCCAGCGCCATTACCGGCGCCTGCCCCAGTACTCGTCAAAACAACACCCAGCTTTCCTGTTGCACGCGCATAGGCATCCGCCATGTTCACCGCACCGCTTTCGCCGCGGGCTGTCGCCATTCGGATGTTTCCGTTACGGAGCATCGCATCATATATAGGCATATTATGGATACTGACAATCCCAAAAATAACTTCAACGCCTGCTCTTACAAGTTCCTCCACAATTGCATCAGCAACCGTGTATTCACTTTGCCTGTTGTTTTGTTTTACTGCTGTTTGGTCTGTTTGTATATTCAACTCTGTCCCTCCATAGATGTCTTTTTATAAAATAAACAATTGTCCCCAATCACTTTTTTTCAGCAACGGCTTCCCTTATAGATGCAATTCCCGTGCCACTCCTATAAGCACAGCAAATAGTGGACAATATAGGGCATTTCCCTTTGACATTGAGTTTCTGGATACTCATGTGAAAGTCCAGAAACTCACAGTCTATATGTGTTATGAATGTTCATTCGCTATTAAGCTAATTTATCGGATTGTTCTGCAGCCGAGTTGTCTTTATTTCTTCCAAACTTGAAATGATAGAAAACATAGCATAAAGCAACAAAACCAAATCCGATATAAAGAGAGGTCCGCTGTGTCGGATCAAAGAAAGTGAACACTACAATTCCCACACATAAAATCAGGCAAAGAATCGGTACGAACGGGAAGAACGGAACCTTAAATGTCAAATCTTCTAATTTTCCGCCGCCAGCAATATACTGCTTGCGGAATCGGTACTGTGCCCATGCGATCGCCATCCATGTGACAATGCCTCCAACTCCGCTAATAGCAAGAAGGACGACAAACAACGTTTCTTCTGCCACAACACTTGTCAGTAAGGAAACCAGCGCAAATGCCAGAGTAACGAGAAGGGCATTCATCGGTACACCGCGTTTGTTGACTCGTCCTAACGCGCGGGGCGCCTGTCCGCTTTGGGATAGTGAAAAAAGAATCCTCGTACAAGCGTACAAACCTGTATTTCCTACGGAAAGAATCGCTGTCAAAATGACAAAGTTCATAATATCCGCTGCATATGGAATGCCAATCATATCAAAGACGGTTACAAATGGGCTTTCCAACACTCCCGCTTCTTTCCACGGCACGATGGCTGATAAGACAAAAGTAGCCAATACATAGAAGATCAGAATACGAATGACAATGCTCCAAATGGCTTTCGGGATATTTTTTTCAGGGTCTTCCGTTTCACCGGCTGCAACCCCCATAATTTCCGACCCCATGAAGGCATAAACGACTGTCATCATGGATACGAAGACACCGATAAACCCGGTTGGAAATAATCCATCTCCAAAGAAGTTCGAGAGGAATGGTGCTGATTCGCCGTTTTGTATTGGAACAGCCCCAAATACAGCCAATCCTCCAATAACAATGAAAAAGAGAACAGCAGCAACTTTTATGGCTGAAAACCAATATTCTGTTTCGGCAAACGTTCTGGTTGTCAACGCGTTAATTCCGAAGAGAAGCAGCGCGAACACCGCACACCAGATCCAAACAGGGACATCAGGAAACCACCTGGTCATCAGGAGTCCTGCCGCTACAAATTCCAGACCGACATATATCGCCCAGCTTAACCAATAGGTCCAGCCAATCATGAAACCGGTTGCAGGCCCGATGAATTTTTCGGCGTGAGCCTGAAATGATCCGGATACCGGCATCACTACTGATAACTCCCCTAAACAAACCATGACGAGATACATAACGAGGCCGCCAAAAAGATAAGCCGTAATGGCTCCAAAAGGACCGGCTTCCCCAATTGCATAGCCTGATCCCATGAACAGGCCTGTTCCAATGACTCCTCCGATGGAAAGCATAAATAAATGACGGCTTTTCATCGATCGATTAAGTTCTTTCGGCTGACTAACTTGCTCTGTTTGCATCAAATTCCCCCTAATTTTGTATAGCGCTTTCTTTTTTGATATATATGAAATCAGGCGGATGACCCGCCTGATGTTCCCCCATTCTTTATTGCGCTGCTGCTTTTTGGGGCTCCGCTCTATATTCCATCAAGTCGCTTTTGACCGGTTTAAAGATTTCATGCGCAACATCTCTTTGATACCGATTCTGTTCTTTGGCTTCCGTAAACAAGCGAAAAACATTTTTGCGGCAAAGTCTTTCAATATCATTGATCACTGCCTGCGGATCGGCTTCAACCAAACCGAAGATGACTGCATCGTAGGCTCTGACTGCTCCGAGGTTGGCAACAAAATCATTCACGATATCAATTCCTCTTCGTTTAATGATTTCGTCCCCTTCCGCAGAAATTGGAATATTGGCAGCTTCCACAATGAGGCTGGCTTTAACATCTTCGGCATTGGCGGCGTTGATGACATCCTCCAAAGCACACGGAATTAAAATATCGCAGTCCACATCCAGCCAATCTGTGTTTGGCCGTACCTCATAGTTATCCTCAAAGTAGTCCTTGTCCATTTCACCGTACACATTTTTGTGGTCAATCAGTTTTTGTACATCCAGGCCGTCTTCACACGTAACCAAAAGGTTCGCGTCCGAAATTCCGACAATCTTATAGCCCAGTTGAGACAGCTTTAGCGCACAGCTGGCACCGACGCATCCAAAACCTTGAATGACTACTTTGGCGCCTTCCTTGCCATTTTTAAACTTCCAGGCTTCATCTGCAGAAAAAGCCACACCATAGCCCGTGACGACATCGTTGACGAGCAAGCCGTCAATTCTTTTTGTCAACAGGTCATCATAATCCTTGATCCCTTGAAGGACAGCAGGATCCTTTTTCATCGACTGGGTCAATGGAATATCGACACCAAATTCATGGAAGATTTCCAGAACATGCTCATATTTGGTGCCCAGGTCGCTTCCCAGAGACACACCATTGTCAATATAAGGCATCATGGCAATTAAAAATCTTCTCAGCACATCGTAGGCGTCCGGCGCTTTGTAGTCGTAGGAAATGCCAGCTTTGCATCCCCCGGTTGTCTCTGATTCACTCGCAACATATTTATAAGCCATCGCTTCTGCAAGCCGTTCAACTTCTTCCTTTGTAACAGATGGATGCATTCGGGTACCGCCGCCTGTGTACCCTTTTACAAAGTTGTGAACAACGAGCCACCCTTGGGCATCCGTTTCTGTATCATTCCACTCTACAACTAAGTATGGTTTAGACATGATGTATCCCCCTAAGAAAAATATATTGCTTTTTTTTTTGCATTGAATTAAAATGTAGGTTTACCTGTACGATCTTAACAATATATAAGCATATCATATCCAAGAATTATGTAAACCTATCGATTCCTTCCAGGCAGAAAGGAGCCCTTTTCAGGCGGTCAATCCACTCCCATTTCCTCTTCATAGCGACCGTGGAAATATTTGATCGCATATTCAGTCGGAGAGTAAATCCCCCTTTCGAATGCCTGCGTATCGAAACCTTTTTGCAATAACTCCACGAGATCGAAATCTTCTTTTCGAACTTGATCGACAAACCGGATCAGTTCTTCATTGGCTTCAGAGATTTCATCAGATTGAAAATAATAGCTGTAAATCGCAAGCGATTTGTCGGGGGCGATCGGCAGAATTTGGCTGGTCGTCATGTTTCCGTCTTCACCCGGGTAGATGCTGATCATCAGGTTGGGCCATACCCAATAGAAATTCGCATGTTCCTCTCGTTCTTCGTCCGTCTTGCTCGTCATCTTGGAGTACTGGCATGAAAAGTTGTCATGCAGGTCAATATAATAATTTTTCATATCAAACGTTTTAGCAAACTCGGGGTGAGCAATCTGGCAATGGTCACACTCCAAATAGTTGTCCACCACCGCTTTCCAGTTGGCATCAATCACCCTTGTGTTCACGCGGACTTTTTTCAAAGAGTCAAGGAAATCATATTTCCCCAGATTTTCCATGAGCTCCCCAAAGGTTTCAGCCATTGGCTTGGCCTCAGGATCCAAATTAATGAAGATCAACCCTTTAAAAATTTCAAGGTTTACTTTCGTCATACAGCTGTGTTTTCCCAATTCTTTTGTATGGAAATTGGGTGCTCTATTCAGACTGCCGTCCAATTGGAACGTCCAGCCGTGGTATTGGCACATAAATATTTTCTTATTTCCTGACTCGCTTTTTTCAACTTTAGACCCCCGGTGAGGACAAATATTATAAAAAGCGTGGATCTCATTATTTTTATCTCTGCTGATAATCAATGGCTGATCGGCAAGATCAAACGTAAAGAAATCTCCGATATTTTCCACCTGGCTTGCATGGCCTGCCAAAATCCATCTGCTGCGAAAGATCTTTTTCTTTTCCTCTGCAAAAATCTCTGGATCCACATAGTTTTTATAAGGAAGCGTGTATTCTAAAGTGTGTGTTTCTGTTGTCATGGTTCAAAACTCCCTTCTTCTCTTTATATAATGTAATTGCAAAAACTGTACCAATTTTCATTAGTCCCGAAAGCCCATTAAATCAATGTTTCAATTACCAATATTGAGTGATTTTGCACTCATCGAGTCCATTTGAACTCGCTTTCACTCCGTTTCTGGCAAGCCGCTTAGATAAGTTGCCAGTTATTTCGTAAAGTGACATTCCCTTGACAGAATCTTCTTATGAGCGGACAGGATTTCATGATTTCTGAACTATAAGTTAATCCAATCTGGGAGGTTGCCCATCTTTTGGACAATACCTCAAGCTGGTTGACAGTATCATGTAATATTTAGTTAGTATCGTGTCGGAATCAGACAGGATTTTCTATCCCAGTAAGCAAACTCTCACTTTTGGTATGTTCGGAGATATCAAACCGCTTTTTCGTCCAATGTTCTGAACGGCTCCTCCTCCACCTGTATGGAGCCTGTCGGGCACCCGTCGCGGGCATCCTCCAAATCATCCGTCAAGTCTTGCGGGACCGGCACCGCCCCGGCATTCCCATCGAGCAAACTGAATGAAATGCCTGCATCATCATAGTCAAAAATGTCGGGAGCCACTTCGCCGCATGCACCGCAGCCAATGCAAGTGTCCCGGTCCACTTTTACGTAAAAAGCCATCTTTTGCTCTCTCCTTATACAAGTGATTTCTTCTTTTGTTGATCTTCCATCAATGTCGTACTGTGCGCCGTTTGCAGTTTTGCTGCCGGGTCCATGTACACTTTGGCATGGCTGACGGCGATCGGCGCTTCACCAAATCCAGTCGCAATCAGCTTTACTTTTCCATCGTACGTACAAATATCGCCGACAGCATAGATCCCTTTGATGTTTGTCTCCATTTTCGAATTGACGACAATGGAGTTTTTTTCAATTTCCAGTCCCCAATCTTTAATAGGCCCCAGTGAAGATATAAACCCGTAGTTCACCAGAACATCGTCTACTTCGATTTCTTCTTTCCTGTCGCCTTTTGCCTTTTGCACTACAACCTTTTCTACTCTTTTTTCACCGACTAATTCAACAGGCACATAGGGTGTTAAGATATTCACTTTAGATTGCTTAAGCAGTTCCACACTGTGTTCATGCGCGCGGAATGTATCCCGGCGGTGAATGATCGTCACTTGCTGGGCGATCGGCTCCAACATCAGCGCCCAGTCAACAGCAGAGTCCCCTCCACCAAACACGGCAACCCGCTTGCCTTCAAATCGGGTCATATTTTGAACCGAGTAGTGCAGGTTCGTGTCCTCAAATGTCTCTTCTCCCGGCAATTTCAACTTTCTTGGCTGGAAGGCCCCGTTTCCTGCAGTAATAATGATCGTTTTGGAAAAATGGAAATCTTTATCCGTGACGATTTTAAAAAGCCCATCTGCTCCCTTCACCACATTTTCCACAGTTTCTCCAAGGCAAGTCTCTACTTTAAATTGATTCATCTGAGCCGCCAGATTGTCGATGAGTTCCTGCGCCCTCACCTTTGGAAATCCGGCAATATCATAAATATATTTTTCCGGATATAGCGTCGACAGCTGCCCGCCTAATTGCGGAAGACTCTCGATAATTTTGACCGAAGCCTGGCGCATCCCTGCATAAAACGCCGTAAACATTCCTGCAGGTCCCCCGCCGATAATCGTAATATCCGAATATTGATGTTTTTCTTCCATGTTGCAACCCCCTCCTGAGTGATATTTACAATTTAAAAATATTGATCTATATTAAGTTATTAAGACGAGCAGCCCTGTTGTAAAAGAACTGCTTTAGCACCGCACTTTTTAAAATGCAAGAAATATGCCAAAGGGGAAAAACGCGTGGATATCCATGAAAGTGCCTTACGGCTCTCTAGTTTTGAACATTTTTAAACTCAAATCGAGTTTTTTCAAACTCATTTTTTTATAAGGGAGGTCGTCATATGAACGTGTCCACTCTTGATTTTGACCTGGATACACTTTTGAAGATCTTGGATTATTCCTCAGATGAGATTTTTGTCCTCGACAAGGATATGAAAATTATCTATGTCAATGATGCCTGTAAAAAACATTACGGATTGGACAAACGGGAAGTCCTTGGAAAGAAAAGTGCTGAATTGGTTGCCAGCGGATATTGGACGCCGTCTATTTTTCCAAAAATATTTGAAAAGAAAGAACCCATTACTGTTAAACAGACAACGATTCTCGGAGCGGAATTGCTGACAACAGCGGTACCCATATTAAATGAAGAAAACGAAGTGGAACTCGTTGTCACCACCGCCAGGGAAATGCAAAGCTATAAAATACTCAAGGCAAAGGAAGATAAAGGAAAACAAGGGGAACTTGGCGAAGATTCTTTTTCCGGAATTATTACGAATAACGAAAAAATGAAAAATGTACTGAAGTTTGCACAAAAAGTGGCCGCAGCAAACTCCACGATCTTGATCCTGGGTGAATCCGGTACGGGAAAAAGTGTTCTCTCCCAGTATATTCACGAAAACAGCAAACGAAAAAACCGTCCATTTTTAACCATCAACTGCGCTGCCATTCCGGCAGAACTGATGGAATCTGAATTATTCGGCTATACACCCGGCGCTTTTACAAATGCCAGCAAATCAGGAAAAAAAGGGCTGATTGAAAGTGTAGACGGAGGTACTCTTTTTCTTGATGAAATTGGAGATATGCCCTTGCCACTGCAGGCCAAAATGCTGCAAGTAATCCAGGACAAAAAATTTATTCCTATCGGGGGAAATAAAGAAAAGACGGTGGACGTCCGCATCATTGCGGCGACGAACAAAAACCTTGAGGAAATGGTCCAAAATAAAACATTCAGGGAAGACTTGTATTATCGGCTGAACGTCGTGGACATCCGTATGCTGCCGTTAAGGGAAAGACCGGAGGATATCATTCCGCTCACTTATCATTTCTTATATAAATTCAACCAAATGTACGAAGTGAACAAACTGATTTCCAATGACTGTCTGGAGTGGCTCAGCTACTTTTCCTGGCCGGGAAATGTGCGCCAGCTCGAAAACCTGATCGAGAAGCTTGTCATTACAAGCGAGGATGTGATCGGGATTGAGGACCTTCCCGAGGGAATCTATAATAACGGCGTACGCCAAATTGAGAAGACAGCCCCCTCGTCCCTCAATGAAGCTGTTGAACAAGCGAAGCGCGAAATGGTGCGCAGTTCATACAAAGTGAACCGGAGTTCACGAAAAGTAGCGGCAGATCTGCAAATCAGCCAAACCCAGGCCGCCAAACTGATTCGGGAATATTGCCAAGATTTACGATAAAAGTGGATTGAAATATAAAAAATCCGAACGGATTCAACTATTTTGAATTACGTTCGGATTTTTTATGTAAATGGGTCACTGGCTGTACTCAAGCGACGCATTGTAAATATTATGGTCACCATCCGGCATCAGGGATGAATTACCACCCTCGTCCCGACCGGTACCTTCCCTGCCAGCTCCAGCACGTCCCGGTTATGCATTCGAATACATCCACGGGATACATTTTTTCCAATGGAAGATGGATTATTCGTACCATGTATTCCATAATGGGGCCTTGACAGCCCCATCCAAAAAGCACCATAAGGACCTCCCGGGTTTCGCTGTTTATTGACAATGGTATAGGTACCCGTCGGGGTCGGGGTCAACATTTTTCCAGTCGCGATTGGATAGGTTTTGATTAAGCGATTCTCCTTGTAAAGCTTCAAAGTATGAGCCTTTGTCGATACATCAATCCAGTAAGGCATCTTTTCCCACCATCCTTTTCTCACATAAATATGCAAAGTTACGTTTAAATGGCAAAAAAAACGGATAATTGTATATGGGGTCAAAAAAAGAGGTTGGCATACATATGGACAAGCTATCAGACGAGGTACTTCTTGTTTCTTATCAAAAGGCCAAAACATTAAAAGAAGTCGATCGGAAATTTGTTGAGCTTTTAAAAAAAGAAATCAGAAAAAGAAAACTGCCGCTAAAAAAATAAATGGTTCACGACTTTTTTAAGGTATAAAAAAAACAAAAACTTTGCACCATAATATTGAAGGAGGCGTGAAACATGGAGAATCGTGTTGATCACGGCAGGGCATTACTGAGAAAAGCTATCATAACACTGCCGGTTGTATGGATTATTTTATCTCTGCTGAATGATGTGGCGTTCATGCATTCCACATTATTGGGAATCGCGCTTGTGTTAATTTCATACTTTCTCGGAGATTTGACAATATTGCCCAAATCAGGGAATACTACAGCCACCATCAGCGACTTTGTACTGTCATTGCTTATTATTTGGGGCGGGTTGAACCTGTTTGGGTATGACGAAGCTTTTGGAGAGTCGCTTTTGACAGCTGTGATCCTAACCATAGCCGAATACTTCTTCCATTTATGGATGGAACGCACACAATTCAGCGGACCGGAAAATGCAAGACAATCGTAAAGACCATAATGGGCAGCGGAAACAAGTAATCCGCTGCCCATTTATTTTTTAATTTTTCTTTCATCCGGTTCATATAATGAAGAAGTACAAGTCATAGGAGGAAATCGGATGATTACTTTTTTAGAGAAAGCTGTAGTGGCCATGGCTTTATTACGATTGCTTTCCGGCGGTATCGAGATGCTCGCCGCTTTTCTTATGATCCGGTTCAATACAGTAGAAAAAGCATTGGTTATCAACAGTTCATTGGCCCTTATCGGTCCGCTCATTCTTATTATTACCACGGCTATCGGGGTATACGGTCTTGCCGACCGTGTTTCGTTTGGAAAATTTATGTGGATTATTGTTGGCGTCGGGTGCATTTTGTATGGAGTGAAGGGGGATTAATTCAGTGATATGGATAACTTCCTTTTTCTGGACGATATTTTTCCATAGGCTATCACTTGGTTCCGGTTCCGGATAGGACTTCTGACTCCTGACCGTATTTACAATCTCCGGTTAGTTTTCGCCCAATTGGTATCAAAATTCCTCGATCTACTTGATCGTGGGGCGCATTTGCAACCGTTTTTGAACCCGTGTACACCGTTACATAGCGGATAGGTTTTTTTTAACTTATAAACTCCTTATACATATGAAACCGCACGCAAAAAGCCCGGCACATGGCCAGGCTTGTTCAAATATGATCAATAATTTTTCTTAATTGTTCCCTTAGCTCCCCGATCGGAACAAAGCGTGCTTTACGAAGCAATTCTCTGCCTTTGACAAAAACGAGTACCACCGGCACCGTAAATATTGAAAATTCCCCGGCCACAGCCGGAATCTCATCCGCTTTGGCATGGACAGGCACGACTCCTGGAAATTCCTTTAACATGTCCTCCACCTGAGGTAACAGCCCATGGCATACACTGCATTCATTTCGTGAGATATAAAGCAAAACCAGCGGATTTTCCCGAATAGCGGCATGAATGTCCTCCAGGGTATGAACTGGCTTCATCATATCATCCGCCCCCTCTCCTTTCTCTCAATTAAATCGGATTGACCTCTTTTTTTCAACTCAATGAACCGAATTCCCCTTCATATTCCTCCTGATCTTTTTGATGGCACCTGACCTCCATTTTTTCACCGCCGACTCCGATACCTTCTTTTCTTCGGCAATCTCCTTCACAGTCTGTCCGTAATAAAACGTAAAGATCACCCAATGCTTCTGTTTTTCTGTCAAGCCTTCACAATAAGAAAGTAAAGTTTCCAGCTCCAATGGCTGCTCTCGATGCTGATCTTCCTGCACTTCCCAAAAGTCTTCATCCGGATAGGCGAGATTCTCCTCTTTGGAATGCTTGGTCAGCTCCGTCATCATCCTTCCTTTCATATAAGAATAGGCATATGCACTAAATCTCCCTTTATCGGGATGAAACCGTTCTCGGGCTTCCCAAAGGGCTATCAGGGCAGTCTGTTCAAATTCCTCTTCGTTTTTATAAATGTGGAGCGAACGAATGATGTGGTAAATCATCGGCTTATATTGCTTGGCCAATTCGGTGAAATCTTCCATTCAGGGATTCCTTCCTGGAAGCGCGCATCCATGATATTCCCGGGTAGCTTCACCATAATTGGAGGCTGCCTTTTGGTCGAATCAGCATTTTTAATAAAAATTCAATTTTGACAAGGTGAGATGGAAAAAAAAAGCCGGATTCTTCATATTTCACCTAGAGAAAATTAAATTTTTTCATGTTTTTTTATGAAAAGTCCGTAATACCGCTCTTTGTGTACATACACCAAGCCTTTAGACCCAGAAAAACGGCAAAACAAATGTAAAAAAAGATAAAATTTTCAATAAACTCGTTGACTTTTTTAAAAAGTATAGGATAATGGACTCAATTGATGATCTGAAATCAGGTGATGCCAATTGAAAGAATAAATTAATTCAGTTGACTGACTGTTGTAAAATTTCAATGGACCGTTCATGGAAACTCCTCATAGAAAAAAGAAAGGGGAATCTGGAATGGAAATGAAGGAGTTTTACTTCATTAAGCGACTAACATACGTTTTGATACCCATTATTGTGGAACATGGATATATTTACACAAAAGTAATTGAAGGTCCCAGAGTGTTTCTGGTAAAACTGCCTCCATTGCAAATTATCAAAAACAGCATGCAGCATTACGGGCATGGTTGGGAAGGCGCAAACAAGGCGGCGAAAGCGGCACTGGGAAAAATTGATATGCCCCCTGTAAAAATATGCGGAAAACTGGGAATTTACTGGTTCCCAAGCAAATCCCCCTATGCGGATGATTGCATATGGTTCGCACTGGACCCTATTAAAGACCGCATTCCCATCACTTCGAAAGAAACCAAAATCCTTTTCCCATTTCATCAGCATGTCACTGTACCTCTGAGTCTGGAGCAATTTACGAAGAGACGGATTCGAACGTATGATTTAAAATCAATTTATGAAAAGCGGACCGAAGAAGAGTCCTATTTCTGGCCTTACATGTCAGGGAACGATATGCCAATAGTTCACGAGTCTTTCCAGCCCTACCACGCCACGGAGGAACAGATCGGCGACTTGGATCCATAATATGGTTTTTCAGAAGCAATTTGATAGAAACCATAAAAAAGAAAAATCCGAACGACATATGCACTAACCGGCCTGTTCGGACTTTTCTTTTTACGACAGTATGAATCGGTTATGTTGAAAATTGGACAAAGGGTGCATGATGAGTGGTCACCGCTGACCGACTGTAAAGTCCAATCAACTTCCAGATATATCATGGACTGGATTTCGTAAGGGAGCGTACGCAGTAATATCGATATCCGGCTCTTCGCTTAAAGCCAGCTGTGCTGCAATCATTCCGGCATAAGGACCCATTGTCAGGCCGGAAGAGCCCAAACCGTTTGCAACGATGAGACCTTTGGCCGTCGGGATCTCTCCGATCAAAGGAAGCCGGACCTTTCCAAAAGGCCTGAATCCGATCCGAACTTCTTCAAGGGTTCCTTCCGAAAGACCGGGAGCAACAGAAAGAGCTTCATCCAGTACCTCTTTTACCCCTCCTGCTGTAACACGATAATCAAATCCTCTTCCATCTTCCCTCGTCGCTCCGACGACAACGCGGGAACCCTCAAATGAAAGCAGATAGTAATCAGATTGCGGTGTGATCACAGGCCATGCGGATGTTTCCTGACCGGGCAATCGCAAGTGAATGATCTGTCCGCGTTGCGGCTCAACCGAAATGCCCAAACCCATTTTAGACATCCACGCACCCGCAGCCACAACCACGGAATCAGCGGCAACTCTTTGGTCATTTACCTGAACGCCGATCGCTTTTCCCTCCTTGACTTCCAGATGGGCTTCTCCATGAATAAATTGAGCTCCATGCTTTTTCGCAGCTTTTTTCATGGCATTTGTTAACAAAACGCCGTCGACCCGTGCGGCTCCGCCAATATAAACAGCTTCCAGCCCATCTCTTAATGGAGGAAAAAGAGCTTGCGCTTCTTCAGCAGACAAACGCCGGACCGCCCCCACTTCGGGAGTTTGTCCTTTCCGTTCATTGATGATCCGTTCAATGTTATCCAATTCATCCTTTTGATCACTTACAGAGAGCGCGCCTACTTTGGCATATCCTACATGGCTTTCGCCATCCCCCTTGAGCATGGAGAGCAGGTGAGGGTAATAGCAAGCCCCCGCATTGTACAACACATACCGATCGGGATTTTCCTCAAGCCATGGACAAACAATACCCGCACCGGCAGCGGTTGCCTGCCCTTCATCCCCGCGATCAACGACTGTAACCTCCACCCCTTTTTTTACCAAATGGTATGCCGTGCTCGCTCCGACAATCCCTGCTCCAATGACCGCAACTTTCATGCGCACCCACTCCCTTTTTTCAAAAGATTCTTTATTAAAAGTGTACCAGAAAGAATAAAACCTCGGAATAACAAAAACAATATACATGGAGGTGTCGATATGAAGCAAAACAATCAGGTCAGGAGCAAAAAAAGACCTGTAAGCAGCGTGAACCCGCAGGGATTGACGGAAGATGCGGCAAACCAGGAACCGAAGACGCAACTTGAGCAGCGAGCTAAAAAAATGAATACAAAATAAAAGAAAGAAGCCTTTCAGGTACTGCACCCCAAAAGTTAGAGTGAAAAACTTAACTTTTGGGGTGTATTTTTAATGGCAAAATATAGTGACGAATTTAAGTTAAAGGTTGTGAAGGAATATCTAGAAGGTCCTCTTGGATACAAATTGTTAGCTAAGAAATACGGTATTCCAAGTAAAGCTCCCATTGAAAGATGGGTTAAATCATATAAGGTGTTTGGTTTAGAAGGAATACGGACTAGGCGTTCTAAAGAGGTTTATTCTGTTCAATTCAAGCCAAGTGTATTAAACTTTATGAAAGAAACG
Organism: Siminovitchia sediminis; assembly: GCF_042680885.1. Classification (NCBI taxonomy): domain Bacteria; kingdom Bacillati; phylum Bacillota; class Bacilli; order Caryophanales; family Bacillaceae; genus Siminovitchia; species Siminovitchia sediminis. The sequence continues at coordinate 52,068 of NZ_JBHUEO010000025.1, forward strand.
GGCGCCTCTTATCAAGATACCGCAATCGAATTTAAGATGAATAATCCTTCCTTAATCGCAAACTGGAATAGAATTTTTCTTGAGGAAGGGATAGAGGGGTTCGTAGCGAAACCGAAAGGACGGACTCCTATGTCTAAAAATAAAAAACCGAAAACGTTAAAACAAGAAAAAGCATTGTCTCGTGAGGAACAATTAGAGCGTGAAAATGAACTTCTACGGTTAGAAAATGCATATTTAAAAAAGTTAAAAGCTTTTCAGGAGAATCCGGATGCCTATCTCGAAAAGCACAAGCAACGCTGGCATTCGAACTCAAACAAGAAGGATTTAGATTAATAGATGTACTCCAAGTGGTGAGCATTCCGGAAGCAACTTACCATTACCACGTCAAACAATTACACAAAGAAGATCCAGACAAAGAATGGAAGGATTTAATAAGTGAATTATTTCATAAACATGAAGGGAAATACGGATATCGTCGTATTCATTTAGAATTGGTAGGCAAAGGATACGAAATTAACCATAAGAAAGTACAACGAATCATGCAGGAATTGGGCTTAAGATGCGAAAAATTCACGCGCAAATCTCGATATAAGTCGTATAAAGGCAAAGTTGGCAAAGTGGCAAAAAATCGTTTGAATCGTCGGTTTCATACACCTATTCCATTACAAAAGCTAGTAACAGATGTCACGGAATTCAAGTGTACAGGTGAGGAGAAACTGTATTTCAGCCCAATTTTAGACTTATACAACGGAGAAATCATATCTTATGGTATCTCTAATAAACCAACTTGACTTTGTCCTTCAGCCACTTGATCGGGCCATTGAAATCATCAAGAAGGAAGCTAGGTATCGAACAACCATACACTCGGATCCAGGCTGGCATTACCAACATAATAAATGGGTCAAAGCACTGAAAGTAAGTAAAATTTTTCAAAGTATGTCTAGGAAAGCTACTTGTGCCGATAACGCTTCAATGGAGAATTTCTTTGGGATAATGAAACAAGAAATGTACTATGGCGAACCATTATTATCTTTATGAAGAATTAAAACAGGAAATTGAGAACTACATATATTACTACAATAACGAGCGAATTAAACAAAAATTGACTGGTTTAAGCCCGGTACAATACCGAACTCAAACCAGCCAAACAGCTGCATAATAAAAACTCTAACTTCGTGGGGTCACCACCGTGCGGGGGCATGTTTTATGAAATTTTCGGTAGTTCGGGAAAATTTACAATGCAAAAAGATATGTCCAATTGAGGAACGTTTTTGAGGCTCACAAGAGCATGCCAGCACTCATTGTTTATTTTCATAATGGCTCTCCAAATGAACAATCCTCACTCTGCTCTTGGCAGGGAGCCGTTTCCATGTGTATTTCCATTGGAGATGGCGTGGATCACAGTAAATAAGTATTTGTCCAAAATTAAGAGACCCTCTTATTTTACCCTCCCCCATGGAAATGTATCGACATTAGAAGATCACGATCTGCACGCAGAATTCGTCAAGCAGTTATTACTCAAAAGTATCCGCCGCCGAAATTTTGTAATATCCCGAACCCTATAATCTTTCCACTTGATCCGCAAACCTTTGCACGATCCCCTGCAGCTTTTCTTTTTCCTGTTGAAACTGCCTGATCCGATGTCCGTTTGCTCCGGAGGGATGCGGGAATCCAAATAAAATATGCGGTGTAGAAATACTGCCCCGTACAGTTAAATCTTCTACTGCCTCAGATACCGTTTTCCCCAGGGGGACAAGCAAATAATCGTGCTGAATGCTGCTAAGTTCCTTGGGAAAAACTTCGTAGGCATAGTGAGTCAGCATTGCAGACTGTTTCACCTTTGGAACATGCCCGGTATAGTTTTTTCCATTAATGAACACCGGATATTTTATGATCGAAGTCGTGTGCAAGAGGTGATCACATTCGTCAAACAACAGCCTGCTGGTTTTCATCCCGAACACTTGATGAACACCAATGTCATCCAGCATTTCAATGACATTGTTTCTCATTGTTCCAGCAAAGCGGGCAGCTCTTTTTGCCTGTAAACACATATCTTTCGCCGAAGCTCCCTGCAGCAAACTTCTTTTCGCCTCCCGGAAAGCCATATTCATCTGGGACCACCCCGGTGTAATCCCCGCCAGTACAATTTTTGCGCGGCGGTTGACGGTCTCATTGTGCGGCGCGTAATACATTTCAATATTTCCTCTTTTGTCTATCAAAAATTTTTCATTTAAAAGATCTTTTTTCTCTATAAATTGGGGCTCCGGCAAGTTCCTAATTAAAGTCAGGACTTCGGCTTTCAACTCGATCACCCGCCTAAGAATAATTTTGCAGCAAGGTATAACACTATAGGTAAAGTATCAAAAAAAGAAGGTGAATCCCATCGACCACTCACTAAGTTATCTCCGTGAAGCTTTATCCAATCATGAAGAGGATGCCAGAGCCATGCGCTTGTTCAACCATCTTTCCGATCACACTTATGAAAATGAAGAAGCCTTCGTAGAAACATTGGAAAGTGAGGACATTGAATATTTGGATGCCCTCCTGGAAGTCGAAATCCGCTATGCAAAGCAGGCACAGGACGAAAAACGCCTGAAAGAGTTAACAGAAGTATACGAGCAGCTTTTCCCATAAGTAAACTTGCTCTTATTTTTTTAAAAACAGCGGATCACCGCTCTACATTAAAGACCCCTTGTGCAATCCGTACGATAATCGGCAATAATGGCAGTTCTAAGCAAGTAAATCCTTCATATTGACCGGGATTTTGGAGCCGAGCAGCAGACCGCCGACTTCAGATAAATAAAACAACCGTGTAACTGACACACAACCGATAACGAAGCGGGTCATTTCGCTCTCAATCCACTGCCGATCATCGCCGGCAAAAACATATCCGCACATCCGATGATCAAATGGTTGCAGAGGCAACGGCTGCTTCGGTACATGAAGCGCGGTAAGGATCGGGATAAAAGGCCATCCCAAATACTTAAACACCGGCGTATATTCTGCAATGACAACACCCATCGTTCTGATGGCTATCCCAACCGGAATGACGGCGATCCACATTTCGGTGACATTTTCGATCCCTTCTTTGACGAGGGATCGGACACTTTTATTTTATTTTTATTCGCCACCAACACGGCTTCCCGGATCCCCCATTTTAACAGAGAAATGTTCGCAGGCATTCCTTCTTCCCCCTTTTAACTCTGTAAGTTCATAGCCCGTATCGGGTTTTCCGGATAATGGAGGGATTCTCGGCATAATCTCAGCAGCATCCAACCCTGCGATTACAATCGTTCTATAATACTCAAGAAAATAACCTTGAAGTTGTAATACTGATTGAACACAATCATGAAAGTGATGGATACTACTGAAAACGTAGCAGCGATGACGGCAGCTTCACGTTTCGTATATTATTCGCCTTCAGATTGCTTAGAGGTCAACAGCCCCCCCCCCCGATGGTTTCATCTCCAACCCTGACAGTCCAGAGAAGAACGTCCAGGAATTTTAAACAGCGGAAGCATCACTTTCGCATGCAGGGCGCCGAACAACTCCGGTAAACCGAAGCTCAACAACAATGGCAGTATTCATCCGGCGAGTAAAAACGTCACAAACAACACGGGAATCAAATCGTAAGCCGGCAATCCACCTGTATTTTTACTGATGAGCCATTCAGGACCTCTTTGAAAAACAGCAAGCACTGTAAAAATAGTCCTCAGAAGTCGTGTGAGGAGCCACCCGTTGGACACATGAAAAACGTTGGGAAGAAAAATATTTTTTACAATAACATCGGGCCTGGTTATTTGTAAAACAATGGATACCAGTGCAGATAGGACCATTAAAAAACCGCGATGTACGGAACAATATCGATCAATGTCTATTCCAGCTTCCCTGATAAATACGCCACTGGGATCGTAATGCCCATCAGCTGTTCGAATAGGCACCATAATATAGAAAAATTCCAATTATGGATGAAATAATAAATATAAAAGATTGGACAACAGAAAAAGACTGCAATGATATTTTCTCGTTCAAAGAAACCTCTTTAGTAGAGAAACTCATATATACTCACCTTCTGTAGTCGTCCAGGCTAACTATACTAGTATAGTATATTGTGTTTAATGTAGTGGATGGAAAATATTAACAGCGTCGATGGCACTCGATACCTTTTAGAAATACTCTCTTGTACAAAACAAAAACCGGCGGGAATCCTTCGCCGGTTTTCATTACCTTATTCATTCAGAGCTTCTTCCATACCCTTGACCATGGCTTTCATGGATTGAAGGCCGCCGCCGGAAAGGTACCAATAATCGGCGTCCAGGTAAATGATATTACCTTCCTGATAGGCCGTTGTTTTTTGTACCAAATCGTTTTCAATCGCCTCTTTTGCAGGCTCTGCTTTTTCTTCAATGGCTGCACTGCGGTCAATAACAAACATAATGTCCGGATTGGTTTCTAAAATATATTCAAAGGAGATTCCCTGGCCGTGGGTAGATGATTCAATGCTTTCATCAGCCGGTTTGAAGCCAAGGACATCATGGATCCAGCCAAATCTGGATGCAGGTCCGTAGGCACTGACCTTCCCTTCATTTGCCAAAACGATCAGCGCTTTTTTATCCATAGCCTCTGTTTTTTCATTCATTTCTGCGATTTGCTGATCAATGGCTTCCAGTTCAGCTTTCACTTCATCTTCTTTTCCAAAGATCTTGCCGATGGTCTCCATGTTCCCTTTAAAGGATTCCATATATTGCGATTCATCCAATCCCATAAATATAGTTGGGGCAATTTCAGCAAATTGATCGTATAACTCAGCCTGGCGGGCAGAAATGAAAATTACATCCGGCTGCAATTCATGAATTGCTTCAAAATCAGGTTCTTTTAAGCTTCCCACGTTTGTATATTGTTCACCTTCATACTTTTCCAAATAAGCAGGAATGTTCATTTGTGGTACACCGGCTGCCTCAATACCCAATTCATCCAGCGTATCGAGTACCCCAAAATCAAAGACAACCACTTTTTCGGGGTTTTTCTGTACCGTCGCCTCCCCATATTCATGTGTAATCGTTATTTCTTCCCCTTGCTTTTCTTCCTCAGATGCTCCCGTTTGGCTTTCTTCACTGCCTCCACAAGCCGCAAGAACAACGGCCACAATACTTAACATCATCCAAAAAGTCCACTTCTTCATGTTCATTCTCCTTTTACAAATATGTATTTACGTCTAAAAAGAACAGGCCTTGCATAGAATCTCAGCAGGTAAACATGTTCCCCAAACTTCTCACCTCACAGATAATGATAATCATTATCAACTATGCTTGATTATTATTATAGCAACACTTTTCAGACAGTCAATACCTAATTGAGAATTTTTCTCATTGATCTCAAAAAAAATGACCCATCGCTGGATCATTCGACATATTTCGGGGCGTGCCAGGCACCTGTCGAAACTGTATGTCCGTTAATGATTGTCTCCTCCACCGGGATGTCCTTGATGTCCATAGGGTCTATTGCGGTTGGATCTGCCCCCAGTACAGCGAAGTCGGCTTTCTTTCCAATTTCAATGCTGCCCGTTTCGGCTTCCTGGAAATTTAGCCTTGCCCCTTCGATGGTCATCGCCCGAAGTGCGTCCTCTACACTGATCGCCTGTTCGGCTCCAAGCCTGACCCCTTCTCTTGTGGCCCGGTTTACCGCTGTCCAGATAGAAAATAAAGGAGAAATTGGAGTAATCGGACAGTCAGAATGCAGCGTAAACAATATGTCTCTTTCCTGTGCACTCCTCAGTGGATTGATATTTTCCGCCCTATCAGGGCCAAGAAACAGCCTCTTGTGGCGGTCTCCCCAGTAATATACATGATTGATGAAGAAGGAGGCAGCGACACTCAATTCTCTCATTTTTTCCAAGTCTTCCATCGCAGCCGTTTGAACGTGCTCTATTCGATGCAGATGCCCTTGGCGGGGGCTTGCCTTCAGTGCAAATTCATATGCCTCCAAAATCGATCCGATCGCCCGGTCACCGTTTCCATGTATTGTTATTCGATAGCCTCTTTTATGAAGATCTAATACTTCTTCATTAAGACTGTCCTGATCCCGTAAAAGCTCCCCCACTGTATCTGGTGCATTATAATAAGGTTTCCTTAATGCTGCGGTATACCCCTGAATGGAACCGTCCTGAAATAACTTGGCACTGTCCAGCCGAGCTCTTTGATTGGATCTTCTTTGTATCTCGGCATCTAATTCCTTGGCTGAAAAATGTCCAAAAGGACCCGACTCGCCCAGCAGATGATGAAGTACCATCAGCCGCATATTTAAAGGGTTCTGGTTATTCTCCATTGCCTTCAAATGAGCATCCAATTCGATTAATCCATAATCCAGTCCCACGCCCGCATCTGTGTTTGTGGTAATTCCTTGTCTTATATAGTCCATTGCTCCTTCTCCGATGTAAGAAGCCATTTCCTCTGCAGTCGGCGTCGGAATCACAGACTGAACTAGCTCCAATGCCGGCAGCTCATGCAACACACCATCCAGCCGTCCATCACCATCTCGGCCCAAACGTCCACCTTTGGGGTCTGCCGTATGTTCATTGACACCTGCCATTTCAAGTGCCAGCGAATTAGCTACCCCAAAATGGGCGGAAATATGACGGATAAATACAGGTTTATCCGGTACGGCCGCGTCCAGTTCCTGACGGGTCGGGTGCCTATTTTCTTCCAACAAGGTGTTGTCATATCCCCAACCGAGCACCCATTGTCCTTCTGGTGTTTTCGCAGATAACTCTTTTACCCGCTTCAAGATATCACCTATATTCCGGTTAGGCGGTGTGCTGCAGTTCGCCTGTTTCCGAAAAAGCGAATACATCAGCAGATGATTATGCGTATCTATAAACCCCGGGATTAAGGTACTTCCTTTTACATCCATGACTTCGGTCTTTACATTGTATACAATATCCGCCCGGGGCGGTACTGCCTCCGGCCAAACTCCGATAATACGGCCACTTTTTACAGCCAATGATCTACCGCGGCTTCCTTGGGAATCCAGCGTTAAAATATTCGCATTTACAATAATTAAATCCGCTTCTGTCACTTGGATGCTCACCTCTTTATTTTTTTAGCAAATTTCTCTCAGCGGTTCGCCAATTTCCATAGGGTAAGGTATAGTACATTAGCTCCCTTTTCAATATCAGGGTAAGCCGTATGCTCTTCCTCACAGTGACTTTTTCCATTTGTACTAGGCACGAAAATCATTGCTGTTTCTGTAATGTTGTTCATATACATGGCATCATGGCCTGCCCCGCTTATTATTTTACGATAAGATACATTTGCATCCTTACACGATTCTTCTATAAGACTCGTAACCTCCTTTGAAAACCGGACAGGAGGATTAGATCCTATTTCAGTTATCGTTACATCGGCAGATGACTGTTGGATTATGGATGTTGCTTCGCTGACAGCTTCCTCCAATTTTTCTGGATCAGCATGACGAATATCCAATGTAAAAACAGTCTCTCCCGGTATAGCATTGATAATTCCCGGAAATGCCTGAATTTGACCGACTGTAGCTACCAGACCGTCTTTTCTCTCGGAAGCCCATTGATAGATATCAGTTATGATCGATGAAGCTGCAACCAGAGAGTCTTTACGCATATTCATCGGCGTGGAGCCTGAATGGTCAGACTGGCCGGAAACTTTTAGTTTGAGCCAGTAAAATCCGGCAATCCCTTCTACAACCCCAATGGACTTCTCCTCAGCCTCCAATATCGGCCCCTGCTCAATATGCAATTCAACAAATGAATTGGCACAGGTAATCCGGTTTTCAGGACATCCCATAAATCCAATTCTCTCCAGCTCTTCTTTAAATAGCAGTCCTTCGGCATCTTTTCTGCCATACACATAGTCTTTTGTGAACTTGCCCGCAATGACACCGCTGCCAAGCATTTGAGGAGTAAAGCGGGCCCCTTCCTCATTTGTAAACGAAACAATTTCAATTGAACGAAGTGGCTTTATGCCTTTTTCTTTTATGGTTTCCACAGCCTCCAAAGCAGCGAGAACTCCCAATGTACCATCAAATTTTCCTCCTTTGGGTACTGAATCTAAATGTGAACCTGTCAAAACAGGAGAAGCTTTAGGATCTATCCCCTCGAGCCTGCCATATATATTCCCCAGATCATCCACCCTGGTTGTCAATCCAAGCTCCTGCATCCATTGAATGAAAAGCTTCCGTGCTTTACGGTCCTCTTCCGTCAGGGCCAGCCTGGATACTCCGCCTTTATCAGTAGCTCCTATCTGTGCCATTGTTTTCATGCGATTTTTTAACCGTTCCAGTTTAATCCCTGTTTGTACATGTATATCCGGCATAGGTGACCCTCCATTACAGTGGTATCTTTTTTCCATCATCCATCTCACCCTGACCTTCCCTTTCTGCCGAATCCAGATCCTCCCAATATACAGCTCTCACTTGTTCTTCCTTATCATGGCCTGTCATCAAGCTAATCACCACCAAACTAATGATGGATACAAGAAAGCCGAAAATAGTGTGATCCAGGCTGATGCCCAAATACGGCCAGGCCAATGTTGCGGCTGCGGCAAGAAGCATACTCCAGACAACACCTTTTTTCGTAGCCCGCTTCCAAAACATGACTGCCAAAAACGGAAAGAGCATGACTGTCGCAGAAAGACGCAATGCCCATTGATACAGAGTAACGATATCCGTCAGAGCATAGGCCACAAACAGACCTAAGACAGAAATAATTACAACAGACCAACGAGCAGCAGCCATCAGCTGTTTCTCACTCGCGTTCGGATTATACAAGCGATAGTATAAATCCCTCGTCAGGTTCGAACTTCCCTGCAGAATGAATGAATCCGCCCCCGTCATTAAAGCAGCCAGCAATCCAACCAGGACAATCCCGCCGATCATCGGATGCAGCAGCTCTACTGTGACATAAGAGAATAAAAGATCCGGGTCCATGTCAGCCGGTGCGAACTGGCGGGCAATCACCCCAATAGAATAGGGCAGTACAGAAATGGCACCCGCAATCGCAAACCCGGTAATGCCGGCTTTTTTTGCAGTTTTTTCATTTTCAGAGGCAAAGATCCGTTGCCAGGTTGATTGCCAAACCATGTAAAAAGGACCAACAGATAAAGCGAATAATAGCACTTCGCTCAAACCATCAGGCCCAAGCGGCGACAGCAGTTCCGGCGGGGTAAGAGTAATAACATTAGTGATTCCTCCGCCATAGAGGACAGCAGCGCCAAATAAAATGACAATCCCTGCTAACAGAACAAAGGATTGATAGGCATCCGTAATAATAGCTGCCGGCAACCCTCCCAAGATGGTAAAACCCAAAATCAGAGCAAAGGATAAGAAGATGCCTACCTCCATATCCATCCCCAGCGCTATGGTAAATACTGTGGACATCCCGACAATCTGCAGGGCCAGTGTAGGAACCGAGTAGATGAAGGCAGATAAGATTGAAGGAACTATCCCTGATTTCCCACCAAATCTTTCACCGAATAAATCCGCCAGCGTATAAAGCTTTTGCCTCCTCAAAGGTGAAGCGAACAGGAAAATGAGAAGAATACTGAAAAATATTCCGGGCAAAGCAAATTTGAAGAACCCTGATAGCCCAACTGTAAAGCCCATTCCTACCCAGCCGATAAAGACTGCAGCTCCACACCAAGTACTGACAATTGTCCCCACAATAGGCCAAAACCCTACACTCCAGCCCCCGATCAAATAATCGTTATATGTCTTTACTTTAAAAAAATAATAGATTCCCGCTGCAAACATGCACACAAAGTAAATCGCAAAATAGCTTAGATACCAACCCATTTACCTGCCTCCTATTTTTTAAATTTTTATACAGATTCAAATGATCCAAAAACTAAAGAGGCAAAACTTCTACTGACAATTCTTTATGATGTCCTGATGTTCATATTGCCGTTTGCTATTACGAGTTTCTCAACCGCCTTATTGAAGGAATTTTTTTGAGTTACCGAATCAGAAATTTCACATGTCCTCAAATACTCTAATCCAAGCGTATAGCTGAGGTTGATAGGGTGCAATATTCTTCAAGGTCTAGCACTTTCTTTCTGATTCCTAAAAAAACGCTTACATTTGGAGGGTTTACCAATTACATGTGTTACCCATTCACCAAATGAAAGATTCATATGTTTTCAAATCTCGCTTTCCAATCTATAGTCGTTTCTTTCATGAAACTCCTCCTTTTTTTCAAGTAGTATAACATGCTGGCGTAGATCATTTGATGAGTCATTTGGCCTGCAACCCAAATAGGGTGGCCACTGCATCAAACAATAAAACAGCTGAAATCCCCGATATCACTGCAATAAGACACAACTCTGCAAAACTATAAATAGAGTTTTATAACATTTTGTTATAACTGATATAGAGGTTCCAGACAAACCGGAACGCAAAAAAGCCCAGCTGTGCTGGACTTGGGGTATGGTGGTCCTTTCGACAAATTCCGAGGTTTTTCGGGGCGTGACAGGCACCTGTCGAAACATCTTTAAATAGCAGATCCCACCTGCTCACCCTTTTCATTATAGATGTAGAAGCCTCGCCCGGTTTTCTTTCCGAGGTTTCCGGATTCTACCATTTTTTTCAATAGTGGAGCCGGACGGTATTTGGAGTCGCTGAACCCTTCGTACAATCCTTCCATTGTAGCAAGCAGGACATCGAGTCCAACGAAGTCTGCCAATGTGATAGGACCCATTTTATGATTGGCTCCCAGTTTCATTGCCTGGTCTACATCCTCAGGTTTTACGCCTTCCATCAGGCAAAAGATCGCTTCATTGACCATGGGCACGAGAATGCGGTTTACGATAAATCCCGGGTAATCTTTACATTCCACAGGATCTTTTTGGATGTCTTTTACAAACTGATAAGCCGTGTCATATGTATCTTGGGACGTAATAAGAGAAGGAATCACTTCAACGAGTTTCATTATAGGCGCCGGATAGAAAAAGTGAAGTCCGATGACTTTTTCAGGCCTTTTGGCAGCTGCTCCAATGGCAGCGATCGACAAGCCCGATGTGTTGGAAGCCAAAATCGCGTCTTTGTTTGCATAGGTATCCAGCTCGGCAAAAACTTTTTTCTTAATGTCCAGCTTTTCCGGTACCGCCTCAATGACTAGTTGTGCCTCTTGAATGTTGGCCATTTCAGTTGTACCGGTGATCCGATCCAGCGTTTGTTCCATATGTTCTTTTGAGCACTTTCCTTTTTCAACTTTTCGGCTCAAATGGTTTGAGATTGTTTTAATACTTTTTTGCACTTGATCCGCAGAAACATCCACCAAGCATACTTTTTTTCCTGCTTCCGCTACTACCTGGGCAATGCCGGATCCCATTAACCCTCCGCCAATCACCGCAACTGTATGAACATTCATGAAACTCCTCCTTTTTTGATCATTCGACATATTTCGGGGCGTGACAGTGGTTGACCCCCTTATAATGGACACATGGTTTATACTGAAATACGACATAACGCAATTTTCCCGGAGGTAAGTGAATGATGTCAAAACAAAGAAACAGCCACCATAGTGTCGA
>NZ_JBHUEO010000026.1:0-136449 GCF_042680885.1 Siminovitchia sediminis
TGTTGGTGTGGTAACTTACATTTTACTAGAAAGGGCGATTTTTTTGTATGCCTTTTTTAGAACTAAACAAAATAGGGCTGTCACAGAAAATCAGTTTTTACTGACTTTCTGGACAGCCCCTTTTTTTGAAGAGGCAAGTTCGATAATTTTATTGGCAGCCTCATCAGGGGAAAGATCATCCATCATTATTTTACCATGGTGATGTGCGTAGACTTGTCTTCGTTCTAAAAAAAGCTGTTCCACTTCCTGGAGGCTTTTTTGTTGTAAAAGCGGCCGGGTATCGATCAGTTGTTTATATCTATTCAACCAGGCTCCCCATGTAATATCAAGAAAAATGACAACCGTATGCTGCAGACATGTATTGCGTGTATCGCTGTTCATGAAAGCTCCGCCCCCCAGCGAGAGGACATGTCCTGACTGATGGCAATGTTCTTCAATCAACTGTTTTTCAATAGAACGAAAGGCCTGCTCTCCATGCTTCTTAAAGATTTCGTTAACGGGCAAGGTAAATTTCTTTTCAATTTCCAAGTCAATATCCACGAAAACTCTGTTTGATTTCCGCGCGGCGCGTTCTCCTGCTGTTGTTTTGCCCACACCCATAAAGCCGATTAATACAATGCTTTTCCCTTCATCTTGTTTCACCTTGTGCACCTGCTTTTATACCATTTTTATTACTACTATACCATGTCCATATCGATATGTACGTCATTTTCTTAAGTTTCCTCTCGGATCATTTTAATTGACGGATGCATGCTTGTCATAAATAGCGCTGAAAAGAATACATATTAGGTAGAAAACATGTAGGGAGAGGGTTATTTTGGAGCAGATAATTCGAATTCTTCCAAGTGGAATTTCTGAGCTTCTATATGGCTTTTCGGGCGGAAGCATGGAAGATGTTGAAGAGATACGGCTTAGGGTGAACAGACCTGTGGAAGTAACATCTGATGGGACCCCTCATTTTCTTCCTTATTTGTTTTCCAAACAAGATGCAGAGCAATTAATCAGCAGTTTGGCAGGACACTCTTTTTATACTCTGGATGAAGAATTGAAAAGAGGCTACGTAACCATTGAGGGCGGACACCGAATCGGTTTGGCCGGCAAGGTGATCCTGGAAGAAGGAAAGGTGAAAGCCCTTCGCTATTTTTCTTCATTCAATATAAGAATCGCCAGAGAGAAGATTGGAACTGCAGACCCCTTCATTCCGCTTTTATACGACGGAGGCTGGAAACACACCATGATTATTGGTCCACCGCAATCTGGAAAAACAACCTTGCTCAGGGATCTTGCCAGACTTGTTTCATCTGGTTCACAAGAACACCACATCCCCTCTATGAAGGCAGGAATTGTTGATGAACGATCGGAAATAGCCGGCTGTATGCACGGGATTCCCCAACTGCAGTTTGGACCCAGAGTCGATGTCCTGGATGCCTGTCCAAAAGCGGAAGGAATGATGATGATGATCCGGTCAATGAGTCCTGATGTTTTAATCGTGGATGAAATAGGCCGTGAGGAAGACAGGGCTGCAATCATGGAGGGGGTTCATGCAGGGATCACTCTCATAATGACTACTCATGGAAATGATCTTGAAGAAATAAAGAAACGCCCGCTGTTAAAAAAAATTATAGAACAAGAAGTTTTTGAACGCTTCATAGAGCTTTCCCGCAATAAAGGCCCCGGTTCGGTAGTTTCCATTAAGAACCAATACGGACAAGTTGTGGAAGTTCATGTTTAAATGGATTGGCGCTTTTCTTATCATCGGAACGACTACATGGGGGGGGTTTGAAGCGGCAGGACGCTTGTCGCGGAGGCCAAGGCAGATCCGGATTATCAAAGATTCTTTACAGGCATTGGATGCCGAAATTATGTACAGTCATACTCCACTTCAGGAAGCGGCTCAAAAGATTTCATCCCAAATGCCCGAACCAGCTGCGAATCTGTTTAAAATTTTTTCAGAAAAGATTTCCCGCAAAGAAGCTACAGTCAAAACAGCCTGGCAAGAAAGCCTGGATGATATTTGGTCCGGTACGGACTTGAAAGAGGAAGAATATGAAGTGCTGATTCAATTTGGCGAAAGCCTTGGACGCCATGACCGGTATACACAGCAAAAGCAAATTTTACTTGCTGTTGCCCATCTTGACAGGGAAGAAACCAGTGCAAGAGAGAAACAGGAAAAATACGAGAAAATGATCAGAAGTCTCGGAATATTGAGCGGATTGCTTTTTGTCATATTGCTTCTATAAACACCAGACTACAGAAAAATTTTAGATTCCGGAGGAAGTCCGGCTTTGGAAGTTATTAGCCATCGGTCAGGAAAAATATACCCTTTGCCATGTGATCGAGCTCAAAAAAAGAGTCCGCTTTGAAAGGCTCTGACAGACAAGGCAATCACGAGCCATCACATTCACAGATTAAGTAAAGCTTCTGCAGAAAGCGTAACATTTTCTTAAGATGCCCATGTACAAACGCTGCGGTCAGGAGATGCCGCGCGCATAGAGAATGAGTCAATCATCATAAAGGCAGAATCTGTTCAGGGTGAGGAAGTGTATATGAAAGACCATCAAAATCATGTGGTTGCAGAGTATTTTCAGCGGCATCAAAGCCGAAAAATTGGTTAAGCCTGAGACTGCACATTTAACGCTTTTCTTAAGGGACGGGAGGAAATAGGATGGGCATTGATGTTGACGTTATTTTTAAAATTGCCGGTGTCGGGATTGTTGTAGCCTTTTTGCATACCATTCTCGATCAGGTTGGAAAAAAGGAATATGCGCAATGGGTTACGCTATTTGGCTTTATTTATATTTTGTTTATGGTGGTAACAATTGTTGATGGACTGTTTCAAAAAATTAAATCTGTATTTTTATTTCAATGACAGGGGTGAGCGGCCATTGCCATATTCCAAATAGCAGGGATCGCCCTCATTGCCACTTTTCTTGCTCTGATTATTAAAGAACAGAAACCGACCTTTGCTTTCTTAATCATTCTGTTTACAGGGTGTTCCATTTTTCTGTTTTTGGTTGATCAAATCCATGGCATTATTCTCATGATCGAGACTTTAGCCGCATCGGCAGGGATCAACACGATGTATGTAAAAACCATTTTAAAAATTATCGGGATTGCCTACATTGCGGAATTTGCATCCCATATCAGCAAAGATGCAGGTATGGGAGCGATAGCGGCAAAAGTTGAATTGGCTGGTAAAATTCTGATTTTGGCTTTGGCCGTTCCCATTTTAACTGTTCTGATTGATACGATCATCCAAATGATGCCTGCCAGGTGAGCTGTGGAAAAAACGGGGTGAAATGATGCGGAAATTCATTCAGGTTTTCTATTTTTGTTTTGTCATGGTATTAATCCCGTCCACTGTGTACGCAGAACAGCAAGGAGATCCGTCATCAAATGATGTAATGACGAAGATGATGAACGAACAGATGGAACAGCTGGGATTGGACGAGCTTTCTCAATTTTGGGAAGAGGTTATGGGCGAATATGGAGGGTATTTGCCGGAAAGCCAACGAGGGACCTTAATGGAATTTTTAAAAGGGGAAAAGGACTTTTCCGTTCGTGAATGGTTACGCGGAATCGGGGCCTATGCAATTCAGGAAATAACAGTGAATGGGAAGCTTCTTGGTATGCTTCTGCTGCTGACTGTTTTTAGTGCTTTTTTGCAGTCTTTGCATACTGCATTTGAAAAAGGGACCGTTTCTAAGGTCGCCTATGCTGTCGTATTTATGGTGTTAATAATTATTGCACTCAACAGCTTCCGTGTGACAGTCGACTATGCAGTCACAGCCATTGATACCATGTCCCAGTTTATCTATGCTTTGATTCCTCTCATTCTGGCGTTAATCGCTTCTTCCGGAGGCATTACTTCGGCGGCATTTTTTCATCCGGTACTGCTCTTTTTAATCCAGACAAGCGGACTTCTTATTCAGGCCGTTGTCCTTCCGCTTCTGTTCATGTCTTTGCTATTAAGTATTGTGAGTTCGCTGAATGAAAATTATAAAGTTACCCATCTGGCCGGATTGCTGAAAAAAGCAGGAATTGGAGTTTTGGGAGTTTTTATGGCTGTATTGCTGGGCGTTATTTCACTTCAGGGAACTGCATCCGCCGTTGCCGACGGAGTAGCGATACGGACTGCCAAATATGTAACCGGGAATTTTGTTCCAATTGTTGGAAGGATGTTTACAGATGCAGCCGATACGGTATTGACGGCATCCATACTGATAAAAAATACGGTGGGTTTGGCAGGTGTGGGAATCATCCTGTTGATTGCTGCTTTTCCGGCAGTCAAAATTTTGGTGATTGTATTGGTATATAAGCTGGCCGGAGCTTTGCTGCAGCCCATTGGAGACGGGCCGATTATCAGCTGTCTTCAAACGATCAGCAATTGCATGATGTACGTATTCGCTTCTTTGGCAATCATATCTTTCATGTTTTTTTTGACGATTACAATTGTGATTACATCAGGGAACATAACGATGATGATTCGGTAAAGGAGGCGCATGAATGCAATTCATATCAGAATGGATTTTAAACATCGTCACTTTTATATTACTGGCCATGATTGTGGACATGCTCCTTCCAGATTCTCCGATAAAGAAGTATGTCAAATTGGTGGTCGGGCTGCTGCTGATTACAATTGCGGTAACACCTATATTTAAAGTGTTTTCTTCTGATTTTGATGAGGTGCTTAATTCCTTCGTATCTTCGGAGCTCCCGCCCAAGGCACAGGTCCAAAAAACATTGAACGCAAAAAAAAGTGATATAGAAACATCCAGCCATGCATATATATTAGAGCAAATGGCTGTCCAACTGAAAGATCATGCGGAAAAGGAGATGATTGACCACCATGGTATGACCATTACCCATATTCAAATAAAGGCCCAGCTCCAATCTGCTGATGCACCTGACCATATTTTGGAAAATATTCAGAAGATCACTGTGCATGTAAAGCCCCAAACTGATTCCAAAATGGTTGCAGAAGTAGAACAGGTATCGATTCAGATCAGGGATGAAACCGTTCAAGTGATGGCTCACAGTAATGAGAAGATAAAAGAAATGCTTGCAGAAAAGTGGGACGTGCCAGCATCAAAAATTGAACTGCAGGTGAAGGGAGGAACCGATAGTCGATGAGTAAACAAAACGGTCCTCTTGATTGGTTCAAACGATTATTGACAGAAAGCAAAAAAGATCCCTCCACAAAAAATCACAAGATGTATTATGTGCTTATTCTGGTCCTGGTAGGTGCAGCTTTCATGATCATCTCTGATCTATGGGGTACAGGGAATCAAAATAATTCATCTGCAGTGATGAGTCAAATGGAAACAACCTCAGAAGACGCTGAAGCGTTCGGTGAGAACAGCCAGTCAAAAGATGATGGCATGAAGGCCCTGGAGGAACGATACGAAAATGAACTAAAAGAAGCGTTGGAACAAATCGTAGGGGTTCACGATGTCACAGTGGTCGTTAATGTAGAAGCAACTGAGAAAACAGTGCTGGAAAAGAATACGACTCTCAGGAATCAAACAACAGTGGAAGAAGATAAAGAAGGGGGAACAAGAAAGATAGAAGATCAATCCACCGAAGATCAGCTTGTTTTTATCAAAGAAGGAGATCAAGAAGTTCCGATCGTGTTGGAAAAAAGGAAGCCGGAAGTAAAGGGAGTTCTTGTCGTAGCCGGAGGAGCCGAAAATATTCAAGTGAAGAAATGGATTATAGAGGCGGTTACTAGAGGTCTGGATGTTCCTAGTCATAAGGTGGCAGTCATGCCTAAAAAGTCAAAGGGGGATTCTTAATGCTGTTAAAAAAACAGACTGTTTGGTTATTAACCATGCTTAGTCTAGTTGTGGTTTTATCTGTTTATTATGTTACCTCTGATCCTGCAACAAATGACCTTGCTGCAGGAAGTGAAGAAGCCGAAGAGGAAATGGCAGGGAATAAAGATGACATGAAAGTGATCACGGAAGCTTCAGGAGATGAAGCTTTTGAAACGATACGGCTCGAAATGCAGGATAAGCGTAGTAAGGAAATTGAAGAAATAACAGCAAAGGTCGCTTCGCCGGATTTGACAGCCGAAGAGAAAAATGAGTTATATTCAAAGATGCAGGACTTGTCCGCAATGGAGACAAAAGAAAAGACATTGGAAAGTTTAATTAAAACATTGGGTTACGACGATGCACTCGTCCGAGCCAGCGATAACGAAGTAATGATCACTGTTAAGGCAAGTGAACATTCTCGTGCAGACGCTGCCCGTATTCTCCAGATTGTCAGGGAAGAGATTGGCACGAATATGGTAGCTACTGTAGAATTCCAATCCAGTAAATAGGCGGACGGAGGGAAGATCCTATCCGTCTGTCTTTTTTTGTGTTATTCTTTTAAAGTTATGAACGTTGCGAATGCAGGGGGAATAGTCCGACCCGCTTTTCTTCAACAGTATGAATACATCCTTGCTTGTTCCGGCAGTGTAAACAGCGTTCCAATTAATTTCTATATTTTTTCGATGTGCGTTGAATTTCTGTAACCCATTATATTATGATATTAAGAGCTACTCATAATCATGAAGGAGTGTCGTAAATGTTGAAGGTTCAAGAGATCCGTGAAATTATAAAATTAATCGATGAATCTGATATTGATGAATTTGTTTATGAACATGACGGTTCCAAAATTAAATTAAAGAAGAAAGTGAATACTGTTATCCAAGAGCCTGTCAAATACATAACAGAGCAGGTTCATGTTCCGCAGCCACCGGTTTCTCAGGAAATCGCACCACAAGCATCTGTTGCTGAGAAGACTCCGGAACCTGAAACGGCTCCAGCACAAACCGCAACAGATCACAGTAACTTACATACCATTGTCTCACCCATGGTCGGAACATTTTATCAGGCTCCATCTCCAGACAGTGATCCGTACGTACAGGTAGGCTCAGAAGTGACTTCTGACTCCATTGTTTGCATCGTTGAAGCGATGAAGCTATTTAATGAAATTGAAGCTGAAGTGGAAGGGAAAATTGCGGAAATACTGGTACAGGACGGAGAACTTGTAGAGTATGGCCAGCCGCTTTTTTTAGTGGAGCCTAAGTAAGGAGCGAAGACCATGATAAAAAAACTTTTAATTGCTAATAGGGGAGAAATCGCTGTCCGGATTATTCGGGCGTGCATGGAGCTTGATATTGAAACAGTGGCAGTCTATTCCGAGGCTGACAGGGAAGCCCTCCATGTTCAGCTGGCTGACGAAGCCTATTGTATCGGCCCTAAGTCGTCAGCTGAGAGTTATTTAAACTCGGCTAATGTGATTAGTGTAGCCAAGCTTACGGAATGCGATGCCATTCATCCCGGTTACGGTTTTTTGGCGGAAAATGCAGATTTTGCCGAGTTGTGCCGTGAATGCAACATCTTGTTTGTCGGACCCGGTCCAGAGGCAATCAGAAAAATGGGAACCAAAGATGTAGCGCGAGCTACGATGAAACAAGCGGGTGTTCCGATTGTTCCCGGATCTGACGGCATTGTGGAAACAATGGATGAAGCCAGGGCGATAGCTCAGGACATCGGGTATCCCGTCATTATTAAAGCAACTGCTGGAGGAGGCGGCAGAGGTATCCGAGTGGCCAGAACAGAAGAAGAACTGGTGAAAGGCATTGAAATTACCCGGCAGGAGGCTTCCATCGCATTTGGAAACCCGGGTGTCTATATTGAAAAATATATTGATGATTTCCGCCACGTAGAGATTCAGGTGCTTGCAGATACCCATGGAAATACCATTCATCTTGGAGAAAGGGATTGTTCTATTCAGCGGCGGCTTCAAAAGCTGCTGGAAGAAACACCATCCCCTGCATTGACTCCGAAAATCCGTGAAAAGATGGGACAGGCTGCAGTCAAGGCGGCAGAAGCTGTTGATTATACAGGAGCCGGTACTGTAGAGTTCATTTTTGACCATCGGAATGATAAATTTTATTTTATGGAAATGAACACACGTATTCAGGTTGAACACCCTGTTACTGAAATGGTGACCGGAATTGATCTGATTAAAGAACAAATCCGCATTGCATCCGGAAAAGAGCTGTCTGTTTCACAGGACGAAGTTGTATTTGAGGGATGGTCTATCGAGTGCAGGATTAATGCTGAAAATCCGGAAAAAAGCTTCATGCCTTCAGCAGGGAAAATCGAGATGTACCTGCCTCCTGGCGGAATGGGCGTACGGGTGGATTCAGGTGTATATCCGGGTTACACGATCCCCCCATATTATGACTCCATGATAGCCAAACTGATCACGTACGGGTCAACAAGAGAAGAAGCCATCGCCAGAATGAAGCGTGCTCTTGAAGAATTTATTATCGAAGGTGTCCATACAACCATCCCATTCCATCTGAAATTATTGGAAAACGAAACTTTTGTAAGCGGAGATTTCAACACAAAGTTCCTTGAATTACATCCGGTTATGAACCAAAACCAAACGGAGGTGCGTATAAGTGGAAGAAAAATTGACGATGTTGGAAATGACGCAAGAAAACGGTCAAGATCATGGAAAAATTGAAATTGCCCCTGAAGTTATTGAAGTCATCGCCGGTATAGCAGCGTCTGAAGTAGAGGGCGTTGCCCAAATGCGCGGGAACTTTGCCACGGGTGTTGTGGAAAGGTTGGGAAAGAAAAATCATGGAAAAGGGATCAGGGTGGAACTTTCTGAAGAAGGAATTATTGTGGACGTATACTGTCTCATGAAATTTGGAGTGTCCATACCGACGGTTGCACAAAAGGTGCAGGATAATATCCGCCAGGCATTGTTTAATATGACAGCTCTGGAAGTGGAAGAGGTCAATATTCACATTGTCGGTGTTTCTTTTGATCAAGGCAAACAAGAGACCGAAGAAGAGTTTGAGACTGAGTAACGGTGAAGGCCAAAGGTGAGACCCCTTTGGCATTTTTTACATTAAGATCATCTGCAGTATTCCGCCCAATGAGCATTCATGCTCTTTGCGGCCAAATTTGGCTGTTTGGGTCATGCTTGTTTTTCCTTCCAGTGTGGTAAACTAAGAAAAATTTAAGAGGCTGGAAGCCCTACAATAAAGGAGCTTTTTGATCATGAAGAGAAGAGAGGCACGAGAAAAAGCTTTGCAAGCTCTTTTTCAAATTGACATGAGTAAAATCGAGCCAAGTGAAGCATTGGAGAATGTCTTGAGTGACGGGCAGTCTGATGACTTTTTACAGCAGCTCATTGAAGGTACTTGCGCTCATTTGAGTGAAATTGACGATACGATCAGCACACACTTAGAAAGATGGTCTATTGACCGTCTGGGCAAAGTGGATGTAAACGTCCTTCGGATAGCAACGTATGAATTGAAATTTACCGAGACTCCTCCGAATGTGGTCATTAATGAGGCAGTGGAAGTGGCAAAAATATATGGGGATGAAAAATCCGGATCATTCGTAAATGGAATCTTATCGAAAATTAATGGTGAGAAATCCGATTAGGAGGGATTCAATTGACAGCAGAAATCATTAATGGAAAGACCATTTCACAGGAAATTAGAAAGGGGCTTGAAAAAGAAGTTGCAGCATTAACGGAAAAAGGGGTAAAACCGGGTCTGGCAGTCATTTTGGTGGGTAACGACCCCGCATCGAGGACATATGTGGCTTCTAAGCAAAAAAGTTGCCGGGCCATCGGGATAGAATCCATGCTCGTTGAATATCCAGAAGATGTAATGGAAATTGAATTACTGGATAAAATCAGAGAATTAAATGAAGATGACCGGATTCATGGAATACTGGTTCAGCTTCCACTCCCTCCTCATATTTCAGATAAGAAAGTGATCGAAACCATCTCGCCGGAGAAGGATGTAGACGGTTTTCATCCAGTTAATATCGGAAAAATGATGACCGGGCAGGACACTTTTTTACCGTGCACACCGTTTGGTGTGATGAAGATGCTGGATTTCATGGATCTTAAAGTCGAAGGGAAGCATGCAGTGGTCATAGGCAGAAGCAATATTGTCGGTAAACCTATGGGGCAGCTGCTGTTAAATGCCAATGCAACTGTAACTTATTGTCATTCTCGAACAAGCGATTTGAAATCCGTCACAACCCAGGCGGATATATTGGTTGCAGCTGTAGGAAAGGCTAAAATGATTAAAGCTGACCATGTAAAAGATGGTGCTATAGTCATAGATGTCGGTATTCACAGAAATGACGAAGGCAAATTGTTCGGGGATGTGGATTTTGATGAAGTGAAAGAAAAAGCTTCGTATATTACGCCTGTTCCTGGAGGGGTTGGCCCTATGACAATCACTATGCTGCTGCATAATACAGTTCAATCTGCAAAAAATCATTTAAATCATCGCCAAGGGCAATAAAAATATAGTAGAATAAAAGAAATTGAAGAAAGCTGTCGACTTCTGTAAAGGGCAGCTTTTTTGTCTGTCTGTCAGGCCGGCTGGCTGGAATTCAATGCCCATGCCGCGCTCAATACCACTTGAAGGGAGGGGCAGACAAAACGAATGCAGAGCCCCCAATATTTATCTGTAAAGGCACTTACAAAATACATAAAAAGAAAATTCGATGCTGATCCTCATTTGGAGCAAGTATATGTTAAAGGGGAAATATCCAACTTTAAAAAACATTCAAGCGGGCATTGGTATTTTACCTTAAAAGATGAGTATGCCAGAATTTTGGCTGTCATGTTTGCCAGGAATACAGCTACCATGAAGTTTAAACCGGAAAACGGCATGCATGTATTGGTCAGAGGCAGTATCAGTGTTTACGAAATGAGCGGCCAATATCAAATGTATGTAAATGAGATGCTCCCGGATGGCATTGGCGAACTGTTTCTTGCATTTGAGCAATTAAAAGAAAAACTTGAAAAAGAAGGATTGTTTGCTAAGGATGCAAAAAAACCCATTCCTGCGTATCCTCAGGTGATTGGCATCATTACCTCGCCTACAGGTGCTGCCATCAGGGACATCATCACTACAATCAAAAGACGCTATCCTTTGGGCAAGATCGTTGTAATCCCTGCGCTTGTTCAGGGGAAAAATGCTTCCAACTCTATAGCGGATGCGATTCGGAGAGCTGATGAGGCAAATGTGGCAGATGTTTTGATTGTCGGGCGAGGCGGAGGTTCCATGGAAGAATTATGGCCTTTTAACGAAGAAATTGTAGCAAGGGCTATCCATTCATCTAAAACTCCCATCATTTCTGCAGTCGGGCATGAGACGGATATAACGATTGCGGATTTTGCAGCAGACCTTCGTGCTGCAACGCCAACAGCTGCAGCAGAATTGGCTGTACCTCATGCGAAAGAATTGATGGAACTGCTGATGCAGAAGAAGTCCCGTCTCTATCATAGTATGGCCGCGGTCATTAAAACGAGGAGAAATCACTTAAATTACATGGAGCAGTCCTATATTTTTAGAAACCCGCACAAGTTATATGAACAGAAATGGCAGTACCTTGACCGGATGCGGGAAACTCTCCATATGGCCCAACAGCAGATCATACTCCAAAAAACCCATCAGTATGGTGATTTCCGAAGCAGACTTGAGAGAACTCATCCGGCGGGATTGCTTAAAATAAGCAAAGAAAAAGCAGCAGCAGCGAAACAGCGGCTTCAAGAACAGGCACATGCGGTTGTGAAGGAGAAAGCAAGTGATTTTTCAAGAATAACCGGCACGCTCGATGCGTTGAATCCTTTAAGTATTCTTCGCAGAGGCTTCAATATTGCCTACACTGAAGACGGAGAGCTGCTCAAAAGTGTACAGCAGGGATCCGTCGGTGAAAAATTGACGCTTACTCTCATGGATGGAAGTCTGGAATGTAGAATTGAGGATAAAGAAGAAGGTGCAAAAAATGAGTGAACCAATAACTTTTGAACAAGCCATGGAACAGTTGGAAGGGATTATTAAGCGGTTGGAAGAGGGAGATATTCCTCTTGAGGAGGCATTGGAAATCTATCAAAAAGGAATGGAGCTCTCCAAAGTCTGTCATGATAAACTCAAGTTTGCTGAGGAAAAGTTAACGAAAATACTGACTGATGACGGAGAAGAGGATTTCGATGTCAGTGAGGAGGAAAAGGCTTGACAGATACTTTGGAAGAGTTTATGAAACAGTACAAGGAAGTCATTAACCAAGATTTATTGGACCGTATTGACAAGCTGGATGCCCCTGATTCCTTGAAAGAGGCCATGTCCTATTCACTGGAAGCCGGCGGGAAACGAATCCGGCCCATTCTTTTGTTGGCAGTCATTCATGGGTTTGGAAAAAATCCTGCTGCAGGGCTTACGGCCGCCGCAGCAGTCGAAATGATTCATACGTACTCACTCATTCATGATGATTTGCCAAGCATGGATAATGACGATCTCAGAAGGGGGAAACCAACGAACCATAAGGTTTTCGGAGAGGCACTTGCTATCCTGGCTGGAGACGGACTGCTGACATATAGCTTTCAATTAATTATGGACGATCCACATTTGAATGCTGACCAGAAGATACAATTGGTCAGGTTACTGTCCGAGTGTGCAGGCCCGGAAGGTATGGTCGGGGGGCAAGTGGCAGACATTGAAGGCGAAAATAGAACACTTTCCATGGAAGAGCTTGAATATATTCATATTCACAAAACTGGAAAACTATTGACCTTCAGCATTCTTGCGGGAGCCGTCATCAGTCATGCAGACGCCGCTCAAATGAACCAACTTGAACGGTTTGCCCATCATTTAGGGCTTGGTTTCCAAATCAGCGATGACATACTTGATGTGACGGGTGACGAAGAACTCATGGGGAAACCGGTCGGAAGTGACAGCGGTATGCATAAAAGCACATACCCATCCCTATTGACGCTTCAGGGAGCAAAGGATCATCTCAGATATCATATTAATGAAGCCAAAAAAGCACTGGAACCAATCAATAGGGATACGTCTTTACTTGTCCAGATTACTGATCTTATTGCCGACCGGACGTACTAGTACGAATGTTTGTGCTAAAGGCCGGATTGTGATATAATATCACGAGGAATATTCGGATGGTGCAGCATTCTAGTCAACCTACCGGTTCTGAAGGTGAGCCTAAAAATTTAATAAAGGGCACATCGGTGTAAGGGCGATCCATAACTGCATGTGGGCGTAGACCCTTTACCGCCGAGGCTTCGCTTGTTTCACTTGAAAGAACCTTGCGTAATTGGCGAAGTATAGACCTGCAACGTGATGAGGGCCTTCACTGGCAGCGCAGCCTGCCTTGAGTGAGGTTCGAGGGGATTATGGTTAGGGGGAGGGCTTTCCGAATGGCCATCGGAATGCTCTCTTGAGTCCATATGAAATCAGCCTTGCAAAAGAGGCTAGGAACCAGGTTCAAGGGTTGTCGAGGAAATCTCCCGGACGTTTCTGTCAGACATATGAAGAGAATTAAAGTGCGGACTAATTGGTAATCCAGTCTGGCATCTGGTAACAATGACAAGGCGGGTTTAAAGGGGAAACCTTACTGGACCTAAGCCGTAATCTTTACTCTTCTTACGGCCGTCCGATTTAATCAAAAAGAACGGTGATTGAACGTTTCCTATATGTGATTTAATATATAAAATTCGATAAAATGGAGTATCAGTATTGCCGTTATCACTTTCGTGTTAGCGGCTATTTTTTCAATAGCATCCAATGGTATCCTCATAGACGTACCATGGACATACGGACTTCTTGTTGTGTTAATCATAGTGTTAATCGGGATTTTTTTTGATATGATTGGAATTGCTGCAGCTGCAGCAATGAAACACCGTTCCATTCCATGGCATCAAGAAAAATCTGCAGTGCGCAATATTCCAATCGGATTGTCCGTAACGCCGATCGTGTCGTGTCATTGGAGATATCTCCGGTATCATCAGTGGGACTGCTGAAGCACTCGTTGTTATTCAGTTTGCGAACACTCTCAGTTCTTCCGATACACCGATATCAGAATAGCCATTAATGTGGAGTTTACAAGCTTGATTGCTGCATTGACGGTAGGCGGAAAAGCTCCCGGCAAAACATTTGCAATTACTTATTCAAAGGATATTGATATTATATTTCGTGTGGGGAAACTGATGCAATTCCTTGAAGATAAATGCCGCATTTCCCTCTTGAATGACAATAAGAAGAAAAAGCAGAAGCATCAAAACAAGAAACGAAAGTGAGTGGTCCTTTTGGATCTCCTGTCAATTAAAGATCCTTCCTTTCTTAAGGGGCTCAACAGAAAACAACTTGAGAAATTAAGCGCCGATATTCGGCGGTTCCTTATTGAAACACTGTCAAAGACTGGCGGGCATATCGGCCCCAACTTGGGAGTGGTTGAACTGACAATCGCTCTTCATACCTGTTTTGACAGCCCAAAAGATAAGCTTATCTGGGATGTCGGGCATCAATCCTATGTTCATAAAATTTTAACCGGCAGGGCCGGACAGTTTGAAACACTTCGCCAGTACAAAGGGTTATGCGGATTTCCGAAAATGTCCGAGAGCGAGCACGACGTTTGGGAAACAGGCCATAGCTCCACTTCTCTATCCGCAGCCATGGGAATGGCCATTGCCCGGGATGTCAAGAAGGAAAAAAATTTTGTTATCCCGATTATCGGCGACGGGGCGCTTACCGGGGGAATGGCGCTGGAAGCTCTTAACCATATCGGCCATGAACAAAAAGACATGATTGTTGTGTTAAATGATAATGAAATGTCCATAGCGCCCAACGTAGGAGCATTGCATAATGTCCTGGGGAAACTGCGTACAGCCGGAAAGTACCAATGGGCAAAAGAAGAGCTGGAATATTTGATGAAAAAAATACCTGCTGTGGGAGGAAAGCTTGCTGCCACAGCGGAGAAAGTGAAAGACAGCCTGAAATACCTGCTCGTTTCCGGTGTTTTTTTTGAAGAGCTTGGTTTTACTTACTTGGGTCCTGTTGATGGGCATGATTATGATGCATTGTTCGAAAACATTGCCTATGCGAAAAAAACAAAGGGGCCTGTCCTTCTGCATGTCATTACCAAAAAAGGAAAAGGCTATCGTCCGGCAGAGCATGATAAAGTCGGAACTTGGCATGGGACGGGACAATATAAAATTGAAACCGGAGATTTTATCAAGCCTGTCAATACAGCCCCTTCCTGGAGTGCGCTTGTCAGTGAAACAGTGAGGAAACTGGCCCGGAAGGATGAACGTATCGTTGCAGTAACTCCGGCAATGCCGGTTGGATCCAAGCTCGAAGGCTTTGCTTCTGAGTTTCCGGACCGTATGTTCGATGTGGGGATTGCAGAGCAGCATGCTGCAACAATGGCCGCCGGTCTCGCTTCACAGCAAATGAAGCCTTTTTTGGCCATCTACTCAACCTTTTTGCAAAGGGCCTACGATCAAGTACTCCACGATATTAGCAGACAGAATCTGAATGTTTTTATCGGTGTGGACCGTGCGGGTCTTGTGGGTGCAGATGGCGAAACTCATCAAGGGGTATTTGACGTGGCGTTTTTAAGACATTTGCCTAATATGGTCCTCATGATGCCGAAAGATGAAAATGAAGGACAGCACATGGTTCAAACAGCCATCGCTTATGATGACGGCCCGATAGCGATGCGATTTCCGCGAGGAAACGGTTATGGGGTTCCAATGGACGAAGAATTGAAACAAATTCCAATCGGATCATGGGAAGTGCTGAAAAAAGGGAAGGATGCTGTCATTCTCACGTTTGGGACAACAATTCCCATGGCGCTGGATGCTGCCAACCGACTGGAAAAACAAGGGATCTCGGTCCAGGTGGTCAACGCCCGTTTTATCAAGCCGATGGATGAAGCCATGCTTCACGATATCTTTCAGAATCACCTTCCCGTCCTGTCTATTGAGGAAGCGGTGCTGCAAGGCGGATTTGGAAGTGCCGTTATGGAATTTGCCCATGATCATGGTTATCACCATGCTTCGATTGACCGTATCGGTATCCCTGATCGGTTTATTGAACACGGCAGCGTGAAGGAACTATTAAAGGAAATTGGATTAACTCCAGAAAATATCATGGTCAAAATTAAATCTCTTATACCAAAAAAACAAAAAAGGGCCTAAAGTCATGAAAGCCAAGAAACAAAGACTGGATGTGTTACTTGTTGAGAGGGGTTTGGCGGAAACACGCGAAAAAGCAAAGAGAGCCATTATGGCAGGGCTTGTTTTTACAAATGAAACCCGTCTCGATAAAGCTGGTGAAAAGGTGGATGTGGATATTCCCCTGAGAATGAAAGGGAATATCACGCGATATGTGAGCAGGGGCGGCTTAAAGCTGGAAAAAGCTTTGAGCACGTTTCATCTATCCGTACAGGACAGAGTTCTGTTGGATATTGGTGCATCAACGGGAGGCTTTACAGACTGTGCCCTGCAGCATGGAGCAAAGATGTCTTATGCCCTTGACGTCGGATACAATCAGCTTGCGTGGAAGCTGCGTCAAGACGATCGTGTTGTAGTCATGGAGCGAACGAATTTCCGATATGTCACTCCTGATGACTTTCGGGGACCCAAACCGGATTTCGCCTCCATCGACGTTTCATTCATTTCCCTCAGACTTATTTTGCCCGTACTCAAAACATTGCTTGTATCTGGTAGTGACATTGTTGCCCTCATTAAACCGCAGTTTGAAGCCGGCAAGGAGCAGGTAGGAAAAAAAGGAATTGTCCGCGATCCTCATGTTCATATTGAGGTCATTCATCGTGTTCAAACAATGGCCCTGTCCGAAGGGTATGATGTGATAGATCTTTCCTTTTCACCGATTACCGGCGGTGAAGGCAATATAGAGTTTCTCATTCATCTCAAGTGGGAAGGCGGCAAGTCCGAGGGGACGGATCAAAGCTTGAAATCTCCGGAAGAGATTGTCCGCGAGGCACACGAACAATTCAATAAAACGAGTAAACATAAGGGATCATCTTGAAAAGATCCCTTTTTTTTATGCATGTTTTTCAATATGGGTTGCTTGCACCTTTTTATTGAGTTCATTATAATACAAACTAATGTATGTATAAAAATACATATTTATGTAAATTTGGTGAGGTGGGATTCGTGAGTAAAGGCCGACGGCATTTAAAAATACGCGAGGTAATTGGAACAAAGGAAATTGAAACTCAAGATGAACTTGTCGATTACTTGAAGGAACAAGGTTTTAACGTTACGCAGGCGACTGTATCGCGGGATATCAAAGAACTGCATCTGGTTAAAGTCCCATTGCCGGACGGACGCTATAAATACAGTCTGCCTGCCGACCAGCGTTTTAATCCTTTGCAAAAGCTAAAGCGATCGCTGACTGATTCTTTTGTCAGCATAGATTATACAGATCATTTAATTGTGCTTAAAACACTCCCGGGTAACGCCCAGGCAATCGGGGCACTTATTGACCATTTGGATTGGGAAGAGATCATGGGCACGATTTGCGGAGATGATACTTGTCTCATCATATGTAGAACACCTGAAAATGCAATGGATATTAATGACCGTTTTATTCATATGCTGTAAGCTCACGACAAGGGAGTGAATCCGTTGTTACAAGAACTAACGATCAGAAACTTTGCTATTATTGATGAAATTTCTATAACTTTTTCTGAAGGGCTTACCGTACTGACGGGAGAAACAGGCGCAGGTAAATCCATTATCATTGATGCTGTCCATTTGTTGGTCGGAGGCCGCGGATCTTCTGAATATGTCAGACATGGAGCATCCAAGGCTGAAATTGAGGGGCTCTTTTTTATATCGGAACAGCACCCCTGTTTTGAAAAAGCACATGAACTGGGGATTGAGATAGAAGATGGCATGCTCATCCTTCGAAGGGACATTTCCAACAGCGGCAAGAGCATTTGCCGAATAAACGGCAAACTGGTAACGCTGGCCATTTTAAGAAAACTGGGGAGCACACTTATTGATATTCATGGC
Source organism: Siminovitchia sediminis (assembly GCF_042680885.1). Classification (NCBI taxonomy): domain Bacteria; kingdom Bacillati; phylum Bacillota; class Bacilli; order Caryophanales; family Bacillaceae; genus Siminovitchia; species Siminovitchia sediminis. The sequence continues at coordinate 17,887 of NZ_JBHUEO010000026.1, forward strand.
CAGCACGAGCACCAGGAACTAATGAATGAAACCATGCATTTATTTTTACTGGATGACTTTGGAAGTGAGGAAATTGACGAACAACTTGCTGATTATCATCAAAAATATAACGTGTTATCCGAAACCGAAAAGAAAATTCGGGAGTTGAGCAAGAATGAGCAGCAGATCGCTCAAAGGCTCGATTTACTTCAGTTTCAGGTTCAGGAAATTGAAAATGCCCAGCTGTCTTTGAATGAAGATCAAATGCTTGAAGAAGAGAAAACGCGGCTTGTCAATTATGAAAAATTGTTTGAATCTCTTAAAGAAGGTTATGAAAACCTCCAAAACGAGCGAAAGGGTCTGGATTACGTCAGCCAGGCCATGAGTGTTCTTGAGACAGCTGCGGATGTGGACCCAAGATATAAGGAGTTGTATGAGTCTGTTTCCAACAGTTATTACATGCTGGAAGATACGGCAAGGTCGATAAGAAATGAGCTTGAGATACTGGAATTTGACCCGCAGCGCCTGAACGAAATAGAACTGCGCCTGAATGAGATTAATCAGCTAAAAAGAAAGTACGGGCCTACAGTTGAAGAAATTCTGGCTTATTTGGCAAAAATAAAAGAAGAGCTGGAGTCCATGATTCACCGAGATAGTACAGTGGAACAACTGCAGAAAGAACAGTCCATACAAATGAAAGAAGCAAAAGAAGCTGGAAAACGCCTTAGCCGGCTTCGGAAGAAATGGGCTAAAAAATTAATAAACGCTATACATCAGGAATTGAAGGTGCTTTACATGGATAAAACTGTATTTGATGTAAGCATTAAAGAACAAGAGATGACTCCAGACGGTCTGGATCTTGTCCAATTTTATCTTTCCACAAATCCAGGAGAACCATTAAAGCCTTTATCAAAAGTGGCATCAGGAGGAGAGCTTTCAAGGATTATGCTTGCACTCAAAACCATTTTTTCAAAAAGAGTCACATCAGTCATTTTTGATGAAGTGGATACGGGTGTCAGCGGACGAGTGGCTCAGGCAATGGCAGAAAAAATCCATCAAATTTCTGTTCACTCGCAAGTTCTTTGTATTTCTCATTTGCCTCAAGTGGCGGCAATGGCAGACACCCATCTGCTGATTTCCAAGAATATAACAGAAGGCAGAACTCGCACAGTGATCAGGAGCCTGAATAAAACAGAAAAAATCAACGAAATTGGCAGAATGATTTCGGGTACGGAAATTACTCCTATTACCAAAAAGCATGCCAAGGAATTGGTAGAAATTGCTTATACACTGAAAACAAAATAATCTGCTTGTAATCCTATCCTTCAATGGACATCTTTTTTTTCGGTACCAGCTAATAAATGCCCGCTCCTGAGGTCAAATTATAATTGTGGACTAGAAGGCGAGGAGAGTGAAAATAAACGCATGAAAGATCGACTCAGACAACTTACGGGTGTAATTCTCCTTGTTTTTCTTCTTCTTCTTGGCTTTTCTAAGCCGTTTCAGGAATATATCGCCATACCGACCTCCATTACCTTGCTGGAAGGGCAGGAGCACCAGATACCGAAAGCCAAGGCTATCTCGGCCATGGCTGATTCCTCTGAAGCATTTTCGTATAAAGAGCAGGCGGATTCCGTTTCTCTATCCGCAGATTCACCGGGCAAAGATGAATTATTTATGCAAATTGCCGGCCTGCCTGTAAAAAAGGTGGATGTGAACGTCCTAAAAAACTTTAAGGTGGTGCCTGGAGGCCAGTCCATTGGTGTTCAATTGAATACTCTCGGTGTCCTTGTAGTAGGTCATCATCTTGTGATGACAAAGGACAGTAAAGCGTCTCCGGGAGAAGACGCAGGTATTCAAGTTGGTGATATTATTACCAAAATCAATGGAAAAAAGATCGAAAAAATGGAACAGGTAGCTCCTTATGTGGAAGAAGCAGGAAGAAACGGGAAAGCGCTTGATTTAACAGTACAAAGAGAAAAAAGTCAATTTCAAACAAAGCTGCTTCCAGTCAAAGACGAAAAGGAACAGGAATATAAACTGGGTTTGTATATTAGGGATTCAGCTGCCGGGATTGGGACTATGACTTTTTACGAACCGAAAACAAAGAAATATGGCGCTTTGGGACACGTCATTTCTGATGTAGATACAAAAAAACCGATTGTTGTAGAAAATGGAAAAATTGTTCATTCAACTGTCACTTCGATTGAAAAAGGTAAAAATGGAACACCCGGTGAAAAATTAGCACGCTTTTCAGGAAACCGGGAGGTTATTGGGAATATCACTTTAAATAGCCCTTTTGGCATATTTGGGACTTTAACTAAAGATATAAAAAATGGCACGATGGATCAAGCAATGCCTATTGGCTTATCCCATCAGGTCAAAGAAGGACCTGCCAAAATATTAACAGTCGTGGAAGGCAATGAAGTCGAGCCTTACGATATTGAAATCATCAGTACGGTTCCACAAAAATTTCCTGCCACCAAAGGCATGGTGATTAAAGTGACCGATGAACGGCTCATCAGAAAGACGGGCGGCATTGTCCAGGGAATGAGCGGAAGTCCAATCATTCAGGACGGTAAGCTTGTAGGAGCTGTTACCCACGTATTTGTTAATGATCCCGCATCAGGATACGGGGTCCATATTGAATGGATGCTTCACGAAGCCGGAATTGATATTTATGAACAGCAAGAGCTGGATAAGGTGAGCTGAAGAGGGCGCAGGCCCTCTTTTTTTTGCAGATCAAAAAATTCGACAATCCCTATCGTATGATATCTAATGGTGGCACAACGCGTCGAAACAATTAGCAAATAAAAGCTATTATTGTATTTTTTCCTTATTTTGAAAGAATTTAAAGGAATTTAACTTCCATTGGCGTATTTGTTTGTTAGAATATAGTAAATGAAGTCATTATTCTTTTTTAAAGTTGGGGAGGATGCAAATTGAATAAAATAAAAGTGGTTCTTGCAGATGATAATCGGGAATTGGTGGCCCTTTTGGAAGATTATATGGCAAATCAGTCAGATATTGAAGTCATTGGAACCGCTCACAACGGACAAGAATGCCTGAACCTGCTGGAAAGCGTTGAACCGGACGTTCTTGTACTGGATATTATTATGCCGCACCTTGATGGGTTAGGTGTATTGGAAAGATTAAGAAGCACAGGTCAGCGTTTCCCGCACGTCATTATGCTGACTGCTTTCGGCCAAGAAGACGTAACGACGAAAGCCGTCGAACTGGGGGCATCTTATTTTATTCTCAAACCATTTGATATGGATTATTTAGCCGGCCATATCCGGAATGCCGGCCAAAAAGGGGCCCGCAACTTTACTCCATCGGCTGCGGCCAAATCTCCTGAAGAGAAAAAGCCACAAAACCTGGAAGCGAGTATTACGTCAGTGATTCACGAGATCGGTGTTCCGGCGCATATTAAAGGGTATTTGTATTTAAGAGAAGCCATCTCGATGGTATACCATGATATTGAGCTTTTAGGTGCGATTACGAAAGTGTTATATCCGGATATCGCCAAAAAATTTAACACAACTGCAAGCCGTGTGGAAAGAGCGATACGCCATGCAATTGAAGTCGCATGGAGCAGAGGGAATATCGATGCCATCTCATCATTATTTGGATATACCGTCAGCATGTCCAAGGCAAAACCCACCAATTCAGAATTTATCGCAATGGTTGCCGATAAGCTGAGGCTAGAGCATAAAGCGTCGTAAATGTTCGCCAAATCAGAATGCTTGCACATATCATTCCAAAAAAGGGTATGATGGTACTATCCTTTTTTAGGTGGTGAACAGATGACGTTTATACTGGCACACCGGGGATCAGCCGGCACGCATCCCGAAAACACAATGGAATCTTTTATAGCGGCCGAAAAGGCAGGTGCAGACGGCATTGAGTTGGATGTACAACTGACAGCTGATCATGAAATTGTGGTAATACATGACCTGACGGTTGATAGGACAACAAACGGAAGTGGATATGTTCATGAATTTACCTTTAAGGAGTTGTCCAAACTAAAAGCGAATTATCATTCCACGCACTTTTTTAAAAAAAAATGCAGGATACCTGCATTGCGCGAAGTTTTTACATGGCTTTGCAGTAATAGTCTCTTATGTAATATTGAACTGAAAAACGCTGTAACCCGTTATCGAGGCATGGAAAAAATGGTCATTGATCTTATAAGGGACTATGGGCTTGAGAAGCGTGTCATCCTTTCATCGTTTAACCGTCAGTCGCTGGTTCATTGCCTGGAAATTAACCCCGATATACAAACAGCTTTACTTTACAATGAGGCGTTCTGTCGGCCATGGGAATATGCAGGGACACTGGGGGCAAGCGGTCTGCATCCAAAGCTGAAATGTATTACAGACAAGGATATACTCGCTTCCATGGAATATGGAGTGGCTGTGAGGCCATATACTGTTAATAAAGAAAAAGATATGAAAAGGCTTTTTTCCATCAATTGCTCGGCTATCATAACAGATTACCCGGGGAGGGCGTATCGGTTAAGGGAGCAAATTCAATATTAAAAGATCTGCCGCTGCCGCAGATCTTTTATTTTAGCTAAAATAACAAAAATGAGGGGGTGTTGTGAAAGAATGACTCCAGCATGCCGGCTTACAGGACCGGTGTACAGCAGACCGACAAAGCGTATATGTGCTCCTCCCCCAAAGCTGATCCGAGGATGAAGGAGCCGGGAGTGATTCTAACGTTCTAACGGCAAATGTGTTTTGCTGTGATGGCTGAACTTCCCTAATTCTGTTTGTCCGGTACTTACTGTTTCTTACCAGCTCTTTTTTTAAAACGATCCTGGACTTTATTTCTTTTTCTGTCCCGGTGTAAAATAAACCCGCCTATAAAACCCAAACCTAAAATAAAAAAAATCAATCCCAAAAGAAATTGCAGCCATAGATAGGGTAAAGGCGGTTGCAATATTCCAAAAAGCATGTCCCTCATCAGTTTAATTCCATAGCCTGCCAGCAGGCCGGGCAGAACCAACAATACAAGTGCTATTATTCTGGCCATGTAAATCTCCTTAAGAAGTATACTTCAAAAAAAATCATATCCTATCGGTATCATTTGTCAAGCTTCGCGCTTTTCGTTACAATCAATTGTGGTGTTAAAAGGCTGTCCCTTTTGCCGACAGGTACATCATGAGCCTGTATTTTTATGGGCCATTAACCGATAAAGATGGGGTGAGCTAGTGGAAATCTTTGAAAACATGGCCAAATACGATTATGAACAGCTGGTATTTTGCCATGATGAACAGTCTGGTTTAAAAGCCATCATTGCCATCCATGATACAACTCTTGGTCCTGCACTGGGAGGCACCCGGATGTGGACCTATGACAGTGAAGAGGCTGCCATTCGTGATGCACTTCGTCTTGCCAGAGGAATGACATACAAAAATGCGGCTGCCGGATTGAACCTTGGCGGAGGAAAAGCCGTAATTATAGGAGATCCCAAAAAAGATAAAACAGAAGAGATGTTTCGCGCATACGGCAGGTTCATCCAGGGATTGAACGGACGCTATATTACAGCAGAAGATGTGGGTACCACAGAAGAAGACATGGATATCATTTATGAGGAAACCAATTTTGTCACGGGTATTTCCTCTGCTTTCGGCTCTTCCGGCAACCCCTCACCTGTTACAGCATACGGGTGCTACGTCGGTATGAAAGCTGCAGTAAAGGAGGCCTTTGGCTCTGATTCACTTAAAGGAAGAACAGTTGCAGTTCAGGGTGTTGGAAATGTTGCCTTTGAACTTTGCCGTCATTTGCATGAAGAAGGCGCAAGTCTTATTGTTACAGATATCAATGAAGCAGCTGTAAAAAGGGCAGTGGAAACTTTCGATGCAGCGCAAGCAAGCCCCGAGGATATTTACGATGTAGAGGCAGATGTTTTTGCCCCATGTGCACTTGGTGCTATTATTAATGATCAAACCATTCCCAGGCTGAAAATGAAGGTCATTGCCGGTTCGGCCAACAATCAACTTAAAGAATCCAAGCATGGGGACATGATTCATGAAAAAGGTATTGTTTACGCACCCGATTATGTGATTAATGCCGGAGGCGTTATCAATGTGGCAGATGAACTTTACGGTTATAATCAAGAGAGGGCGCTTAAGAAAGTAGAGACAATTTATCAAAATGTGGAGAAAGTCATTCAAATATCAAAACGTGATGGAATTCCCACCCATGCTGCTGCCGACCGGATGGCAGAGGAAAGAATTGAAAAAATACGCAAATCCAGAAGCCAATTCATACTGAATGACAAGCATATTCTGTACAATAGAATATAATGAACAATATCATCCGCCCGGTGTTATGTGTGATTGTTACTAAGATGAAAAACCGTGCGGATTGACTGTTTTTTGGATTAAAAGGGGGCATCCGAATGGCTCAAGAATATGATTTGGTTATTATCGGGGGAGGAACGGGCGGCTACGTTGCTGCTATTACAGCTTCCCGGCTGGGATTAAAAACAGCTATTGTAGAACATGAAGCTCTGGGAGGTACATGTTTGCATAAAGGCTGTATTCCAAGCAAGGCGCTGCTTCGGAGTGCAGAAGTATATAGAACTGTCCAACAGAGTGAAACATTCGGGGTTGAAATAGAAAAGCCCGGTTTAAATTTTACAAAAGTACAGCAGAGAAAAGCAGACATTGTGGATCGGTTACATAAAGGTGTCCAGTTTTTGATGAAAAAAGGAAAGATTGATGTTTATAATGGTTTTGGGCGTATATTGGGGCCATCCATCTTTTCTCCCTTGCCGGGAACTGTATCGGTAGAGATGGCAGACGGAAGTGATAATGAAATTCTTATTCCAAAAAATGTCATCATCGCAACCGGTTCCCGAAGCAAGTCTTTGCCTGGGCTGGACATTGACGGAACATACATACTCACATCAGACGAAGCGCTTCAAATGGAACAGCTTCCGAAGTCTATGCTTATTATTGGCGGTGGTGTCATCGGGGTGGAGTGGGCTTCCATGCTGGCCGACTTTGGTGTGGAAGTAACTATACTGGAATATGCCGAACATCTATTGCCGGCAGAAGACCAGGAGATTTCCAAAGAATTGGAGCGGCTCTTTAAGAAAAAACATATCCAAATTGCAACAAAGGCAAGGGTATTGCCTGAAACATTCTCAAAGAGAAGTGGACTCGCTTCAATTGACGCGGAAATCAATGGGGAATCCAAAACATTTTCTGCAGAACAAATTCTTGTATCTGTCGGCAGAGAACCGAATTCAGATCAAATCGGACTCCAAAATACAGAAATTGAAACAGAAAATGGGCTGATCCGTGTAAATGAATATTATCAGACGAAGGAATCGCATATATATGCTATAGGAGATGTCATTGGTGGCCTGCAGCTGGCCCATGTTGCATCACTTGAAGGAATAAAAGCCGTGGAACATATTGCAGGAATGAATCCACAGCCTGTAATGAATATAAATATACCGAGATGTGTTTACAGCAGCCCGGAAATTGCAAGTATAGGCTTGACAGAAGCAGCTGCAACAGAAAAAGGGTATAATATCAAGACCGGTAAATTTTCTTTTCAGTCCATTGGAAAAGCACTGGTGTCCGGAGAAACCGATGGCTTTGTTAAAATTATATCAGATCAGAAGTCCAATGATGTTCTCGGAGTCCATATGATCGGGCCCCATGTAACTGAACTGATATCAGAGGCCGGGCTTGCCCGCGTACTTGATGCAACACCGTGGGAAATTGCCCAAACGGTACATCCTCATCCCTCCTTGAGTGAGGTAATAGGAGAAGCAGCGTTGGCAGTGGACGGAGACGCCATACATAGTTAACAAAAAGTAAAAATTCGGGAGGTTGAAAGGATGGCAAATAACCGTCATAAAGATCTTGGATTGAGCGATCAGGAAGTATTAGACATGTATGAAACCATGCTGCTCGCCCGAAGAATTGATGAGCGCATGTGGCTGTTGAATAGATCCGGAAAAATCCCTTTTGTTATTTCCTGCCAGGGACAGGAGGCTGCTCAAGTGGGAGCCGCCTATGCACTAGACCGTCAAAAGGATTATCTTCTGCCATATTATAGGGATCTTGGGGCAGTCCTGAGCTTTGGCATGACACCCAAGGACATTATGCTGTCCGGTTTTGCCAAAGCGGAAGATCCGAATTCCGGCGGCAGGCAGATGCCGGGACATTTTGGACAAAAGAAAAACCGGATTGTTACGGGATCCTCTCCTGTAACGACTCAAGTCCCTCATGCAGTGGGAATCGCTTTGGCGGCAAAGATGGAAGGCAGTGATCTTGTCGCTCTGGTCACATTTGGGGAGGGATCATCCAATCAGGGAGACTTTCATGAAGGCGCCAATTTTGCCGGCGTCCATAAGCTTCCGGTTATTTTTCTGTGTGAAAATAATAAACTCGCCATTTCAGTACCAATTGAAAAACAGCTTGCGTGTGAAAAAGTATCAGACCGTGCCGCAGGCTACGGAATGCCTGGCATTACCATTAATGGCAACGATCCGCTTGAAGTTTACCAAGCGGTAAAAGAGGCAGCCAATCGCTGCCGCAGAGGTGAAGGTCCTGTACTGATTGAAACGATGTGCAATCGATTGACAGCTCATTCTTCTGATGATGATGACCGCACATACAGGTCTTCGGAAGAACTGGAAAAAGCCAAGAGTGAAGATCCCGTCCTATTGTTCGCTTCTTATCTGAAGGAAAACGGACTGTTGGACGACGAGCTGGAGAAAGAAATGAATGACCGGATTATGAACCAGGTGAATGAGGCCACGGATTATGCGGAGGAAGCGCCATATGCATTGCCGGAAGATGCCTTAAAACACGTGTACCACGAGGAACAGTAAGGGGGTAGCTTTATGGCTGTCATATCATATATAGATGCAGTCACCATGGCGCTCAAAGAGGAAATGGAGCGGGATGATAAAGTGTTCGTCCTTGGTGAAGATGTCGGAAAAAAAGGAGGAGTCTTCAAAGCAACCCAAGGACTTTATGATTTGTTCGGTGAAAGCAGGGTCATTGATACACCTTTAGCTGAATCGGCCATCGCGGGAGTCGGTATTGGAGCTGCGATGTATGGTTACAGACCTGTCGCCGAAATGCAGTTTGCTGATTTTATCATGCCTGCTGTAAATCAGATCATATCAGAGGCTGCCCGGATTCGTTACCGTTCCAATAACGATTGGTCATGCCCGATGGTTATCAGGGCTCCATATGGCGGCGGTGTTCATGGGGCGCTGTATCATTCCCAGTCAGTTGAAGCAATATTTGCAAATCAGCCGGGCTTGAAAATCGTGATGCCTTCCACTCCTTATGATGTGAAAGGCTTGTTAAAAGCAGCAATCAGAGACGAGGACCCTGTGTTATTTTTCGAACATAAAAGAGCTTATCGACTGATCAAAGGGGAAGTTCCTGACGACGATTATGTCTTGCCAATCGGAAAAGCAGATGTTAAGCGCGAAGGTGATGATATCACTGTTATCACTTACGGTTTGTGTGTCCATATGGCGCTGCAGGCGGCTGAGCGGCTTGCAAAAGACGGCATAGAAACACATCTATTGGACTTACGCACGGTGTATCCTCTCGATCAGGAAGCAATTATCGAAGCGGCTTCCAAAACGGGCAAGGTTTTGTTGATTACAGAGGATAACAAAGAAGGAAGCATTATTGGCGAAGTTGCAGCAATTATAGCGGAAGAGTGCCTGTTTGAGCTTGATGCACCCATCAAGCGCCTGGCGGGTCCTGATATTCCTGCAATGCCCTATGCACCAACCATGGAAAAGCATTTTATGGTAAATCCGGATAAAATAGAAAAAGCAATGAGGGAGCTTGCTGAATTTTAAATAGTCCCATCATGTCGTAAAGGAGGCGTATTTTATTTGGCTTTAAGAACAATTACGATGCCCCAGCTCGGGGAAAGTGTAACCGAGGGGACGATCAGCAAATGGCTTGTAAAGCCTGGGGACACCGTTCAAAAATATGACCCTCTTGCCGAAGTCATAACGGATAAAGTCAACGCTGAAGTACCTTCATCTTTTACCGGAACGATCCAGGAAATTATAGTAATGGAAGACGAAACAATTGAAGTAGGGGAAGCGATTTGTACAATAGAAACAGCAGACAGCGGAGACGGACCGCAGACTGACTCCCCGGCATCCAACGGGAAAAGAAAGGATCCCTCCGAAAACCAAAATCAAATCACAGAGCAGCAGTCTCAACAGACAGAAACGGGCATCAAAAAAGCCCGCTATTCACCTGCAGTGGTCAGACTGGCTCAAGAACATCAAATTGATTTGGAACAGGTGGAAGGAAGCGGCAGAGAGGGCCGGATTACAAGAAAAGATTTACTGAGGCTGATTGATTCAGGCCATCTGCCGAAAAAGACCGATGCCGGCAGGGAGATAAAATTGGATCCGTCAGATGCTGTATTCAAACCTCCTATTCCGTCCATTCCACTGCCTTCCAGCCCGGGTGATATTGATATCCCAATTACCAATATCCGAAAAACGATTGCTGCGAATATGGTCCACAGCAAACATGAAATCCCGCATGCATGGATGATGATGGAAGTGGATGTTACAAATCTTGTGCAGTTCCGGGATTCCATTAAGCAGGAGTTTAAACAAAAAGAAGGCTTTAATCTGACATATTTTGCTTTCTTTGTCAAAGCGGTGGCCATGGCTCTCAAGGAATATCCAATGATGAATTCAATGTGGGCCGGAGACAAAATTGTCCAGAAGAAAGAAATCAATCTTTCTATTGCAGTTGCCAGTAAAGATGTTTTGTATGTTCCTGTCATCAGACATGCCGATGAACTCTCTATAAAAGGAATCGCAAAGAAGGTTTCCGAGCTTGCTCATAAAGCAAGAAGCGGAAAACTTACAGCCGAAGATGTCCGAGGCGGAACATTTACAGTAAATAATACCGGTTCATTTGGATCGGTACAGTCCATGGGCATCATCAACCACCCTCAAGCGGCCATATTACAGGTAGAATCCATTGTAAAAAGACCGGTCGTTTTAAGTAACGGCGGTATCGCAGCACGCGATATGGTCAATCTTTGCCTGTCATTGGATCATCGGATTTTAGATGGGCTGGTTTGCGGGCATTTCTTAAACCGTGTGAAAGAAATTTTGGAAAGTGTCTCAAAAGATCATACGTCTATTTATTAAAACAGCCTTCCCGTACTTGTAATTGGCAAGTACGGGATATTTCGTATGTTGTAACGTTTCTTCAACTATACTAAAATAGAATAAAGTTTACCTGATTTGCAACCGCTTTCAAATATGGAAGAGGAGAGGATGGCCTCATGCTCTTAGAGCAGATGAAAAGTATCACTTTCCCAAAGCCAACACTTTCTCAATGGAAAGAGGCTGCCAAAAAAGCATCAAAGCAAAATTCTCTGAATCATCTTTACAAGGAAACGTATGAGGAAATCACATTATCCCCCCTCTATACAAAGGAGCCAACGAATAAGGATAGGATTGGCCAATATCCGGGAGGAGGTTCCTCTGTAAGGGGATTTCACAGTCCGGAAAAGGGAAACAGCTGGCTTATCGCTCAAAGGATCAGGCACAGGGGTTGGAATGAATTAAAAGAGCAGGTCAGGTTATCTCTTGAAAGAGGGCAGGAAGTTATTTCTTTTGATCCCGATTACCTTGAAAAGGCGGAGAACATAAACTTTCGAGAATTAAATAATCAAGGACAGCTTCAACAGGTTCCGCTGTTTATTTTGACAAATCAGCATTTTGAAATGATAGTGAGCAAGCTCCATGCAGTCAAAACGGTCCAATTGAAGGGGGCAGTTGCCCAAGATCTTTTGACTGCATGGATAGCCAGAGGACTTACGGTGAATCCGGAAAGTGAATTCATGGATTCACGGGTTGCGAGATGGGTGGAGCTTCACCATTGTTTCCCGAAACTTCGTACTATTCTTATAGATTCTAAGCCATTCAAGGAAGCAGGGGCTCACGTTGTCCAGGAGCTTGGGATTTCATTGGCATCTGCTGTCTTTTATATTGAACACTTGAAAAATGCAGGATGGCCCCCTGAGGCAGCGGCCGGAAAAATGATTTTTCGATTTGCCATTGGGAACAATTTTTTTATGGAACTCTCAAAATTCAGGGCATTCCGGGTCCTGTGGAAAACGGTGGCAGACGCATATGAAATACCGGCAGATCAACAGGCTGTCCCCGTTTTGGGCGAAACCTCCGAATGGACAAAATCATTTCTGGATCCTCATGTAAATATCCTTCGTGCAGGAAACGAGGCTTTTGCAGCAGTTTTAGGAGGCGTTGACTATTTGCATGTAACACCTTTTGATGAATATACCGGAGGACCAACAGATGTCTCCGCCAGAATTGCCAGAAATACTCAACTGTTATTGAAAGAGGAATCTCGTTTGGAGCAGGTAATTGACCCCGCCGGCGGATCTTATTATATCGAACATCTGACTTCCCGTATCGTAAAGGAAAGCTGGGATCTGTTTCAAAAGATTGACAGGAATGGGGGGATTCTGGAAACGCTGAAAAAAGGGTGGATCCAAAAAATAATCAAAGAGACGGCTGCGGCTGCGATGGAAGATTTTGAAACCCTCCAACGTTCGGCTGTTGGAGTAAATAAGTACGCGATAGCCGATGAAACAATCAGTCTTCCGCGGCAGCAGAAGCTTCCCGTTCCCGATATTGCGGCAAAAGGAACGGTACAAATTGAAGCTCTCTCACCACACAGGCTGGCAGAAAAATTTGAAGGCTTGCGAAAGCGTTCTGACCTGCTGGCGAAGAAAGGATCGCGGCCATCCGTCCGGTTGGTCTGTGTTGGTGATCTGAACGGCTATAAGCCTCTAGCAGACTTTGTTACAGGTGTTTTGGCAGCAGGAGGAATCGAGTCTGTTTGGAGTAAAGAATTAAAAAGCCCGGAAGAAGCAAAGGAATATATAAAACAGGCTGATAGTAAATATTTTTGTGTTTGCGGGTCTGAATCATCAGTAAAAGAGCTGGGTCCACAGATTGTCCGGTGGGCAAAAGAACATATTCCGGATATACACCTGGAAATGGCGGGAAAACTACCGGAGGGTGAATTTGAATCACTTGATCTGGATGGGGTGTATATTTCGGGCCAAAACATCTATCAAAAGCTTCATGCTCTGCTGGATCGATGGGAGGAGGATGAACATGAGACAAAAGCCTGACTTTCAATCCATCATGCCTGGTGACGGTCCAATCCCGGAAAAAAAACCGGAATGGGTACCCCTTATAACCAGCGAGCAGATCCCGTTAAAACCTTTCTATACACAGGAGGATGTCGAACAGCTGGAGTATACTGACACACTGCCGGGAATTCCACCTTATACGCGCGGTCCATATCCAACGATGTATACCACTCGTCCATGGACAATCAGACAATATGCCGGATTTTCTACTGCCGAAGAAAGTAATCAGTTTTTCCGCCGGAATTTGTCCATGGGCCAAAAAGGATTGTCCGTGGCATTTGATTTGCCGACGCATCGCGGTTACGATTCGGATCATCCAAGAGTCGAGGGGGATGTGGGGAAAGCGGGGGTGGCCATTGATTCCGTCCTGGATATGAAAATATTGTTTGACGGCATTCCCCTGGATCAGATGTCTGTTTCCATGACGATGAACGGGGCTGTAATACCTGTGTTGGCTTTTTATATTGTGGCAGCTGAAGAGCAGGGTGTAAAAAAAGAGCAGCTTTCAGGTACGATTCAAAATGATATTTTAAAAGAGTATATGGTAAGAAACACCTATATTTATCCGCCTGCAATGTCAATGAGAATTATTGGTGATATTTTCGAATATACCTCCCGATACATGCCCAAATTCAACGCTATTTCAATTTCAGGATACCATATGCAGGAGGCCGGGGCTCCACCTGATATTGAGTTGGCCTATACACTTGCAGACGGTCTTGAGTATGTCCGTACAGGCATTAAAAGAGGGCTTGAAATTGATTCCTTTGCTCCCAGATTGTCATTTTTCTGGGGAATAGGAATGAATTACTTTATGGAAGTCGCAAAACTGCGGGCGGCCCGAACGATGTGGGCAAAGCTGATGAGCTCATTTCATCCAAGAAACCCGAAGTCACTTGCTCTTCGTACACATAGTCAGACATCCGGATGGAGCCTTACGGAGCAGGATCCGTTCAATAATGTGGTCAGGACGCTAATTGAAGCACACGCTGCCATTATGGGCCACACGCAATCTCTCCATACAAATGCTTTGGACGAAGCAATAGCCCTTCCAACGGAATTTTCTGCAAGAATTGCGAGGAACACACAACTTTTTCTGCAAGAAGAAACCGGAATGACCTCTGTAATTGATCCGTGGGGCGGTTCGTATTACGTAGAAACATTGACGGACCTGTTAATGACAAAGGCTTGGGAGCATATAGAGGAAATAGAAGAGCTTGGAGGGATGTCAAAGGCGATTGAAACAGGACTTCCTAAAATGAGAATCGAGGAAGCTGCTGCCCGGCGGCAGGCCATGATTGATTCAGGCAAGGAAATCATTATTGGCATGAATCGGTATCGACCTGAAGTGGAGCAGGACATTGATATTTTACACATAGACAACACAGAGGTAAAAAAGAAACAGTTGGACCGGATCAGACAACTGAAGGAACGACGCTCCGCGAAAGCAGTTCAGGCTGCTTTGCAAAAATTGGCTGAAGGAGCTGCAGACGAAGATGCCAATTTATTGGAGCTTGCTGTGGAGGCAGCCAGGGCAAGAGCTACCCTCGGGGAAATTTCTTCGGCTATAGAGCAAGTATGTGGGAGGCATAAGGCCGTAAGCAGACCCGTCAGCGGAGTATACAGCTCACACTATTCCGATAAGGCAGAAATCCTTCTTGTGAAAGACATGATCAAAGAGTTTATTGAAAATGAAGGCAGGAGGCCGAGAATTTTAATTGCAAAAATGGGCCAGGACGGGCATGATCGCGGGGCGAAGGTGATTGCCGCTGCATTTGCTGATATAGGTTTTGATGTGGATATCGGACCATTGTTTCAAACACCCGAGGAAACGGCCAGACAGGCAGCAGAAAATGATGTGCACGTCATTGGGGTCAGTTCTCTTGCAGCAGGCCACAGGACACTGCTTCCAAAGCTTGTCAAAGAATTAAAGAAATTGGGAAGAGAGGATATTATTGCAGTCGTTGGCGGCGTCATCCCTCCTCAGGATTATGAATATCTGAAAGCAAACGGTGCTTCTGCTATTTTCGGTCCTGGTACAGTTATCCCTGCTGCAGCCAGAGAAATCATTGCGGAAATTTACCTGAGGCTGGGATACAGGGAAGTGGAACGTTCCAATGAGTAAATTCAGCCGTAATAAATTTATGATGGAAACCCAAAGAGAGGAAAATGTGGATCAGATCATCGAGGGACTTCTGAAAGGTGACCGAATGATGCTGTCAAGAGCTATTACGCTCATTGAAAGCCAGGCAGGCCGTCATAAAAAACAGGCGGAAGAAATTCTCCAACGAATAATGACTCGCTCCGGGAATTCCATCAGAATTGGCATTTCAGGGGTCCCTGGAGCAGGGAAAAGCACATTGATTGAATCCTTGGGCTTGCACTTATGCAAACAAGGGTATCAGGTTGCAGTACTGGCAGTAGATCCTAGTTCTGCCGTACATGGAGGAAGTATTCTCGGAGACAAAACAAGAATGGAACAATTGTCGAAGCATCCAAACGCATTTATCAGGCCATCTCCGTCAGGAGGGAGACTCGGGGGTGTTCATCTGAGAACAAGAGAAACGATCTTCATCTGCGAAGCAGCAGGATACAATGTGATTTTAGTAGAAACGGTGGGCGTAGGGCAGAGTGAAGTGATGGTCAGGGATATGGTCGATTTCTTTATGCTTCTTGTTTTAACAGGTGCGGGCGATGAATTACAGGGAATGAAAAAAGGAATTATGGAGTTTGCGGATGCAGTGATCATTAATAAAGCAGATGGTCCCAACGCAGAGGCTGCCAAAAAAACACAGCGGGAATACCAGCAGATATTGCAGTTTCTGCAGCCGGCCGCAAATGACTGGGTCCGTCCTGCCCTTACATGTTCGGCACTTTATGGAGAGGGGATCGAGCAGATTTGGAAAACCGTGTTGGAATTTGAGAAAACAACAAAAGAGTCCGGCTTGTTTTATAACAATCGGAACATACAGGCAAAGGCATGGCTGTATACAAACATCAGAGAAAAGCTGGAAACCGATTTTTTTAGTCATGAGAAAATAAAGAACCTGATACCCGATATAGAAAAAAAGGTGTTAGAAGAAAAGATGACAGTTACGAAAGCAAGCAAGATCTTATTTAATGCTTTTTATGGAAAATAATTTTACATGAAGGCGTGAGTGAAGCTTGAGGTAAAGTGCTGGGGGACTCAGGCAGCCAGGCCTCGGGGCTGAAGGCTCGAAACACCCCGGCGCTGAGTTTCACTGCACGGATACTTTCTGAGTGACGGAGTCAGCAAACACATTCATTATATGAAATATTCCCTGTTTTTTTATAAAAAAAAGGACAGCCTGATAGCCGTCCAAAAAACATCTAGGGAGTTTAGGGGTATGGATCTAGATGTATTTATATTCTACCCGATCTTTTTATTGTTAAACCAAAAAATAATGAAATTCCCAAATTTGATTAAAGGACTTCTAAATTGTTATGATAGCAATAGAACTTTATCTATATAAGTTTTGAAAGGGGAAGTTTGAACTATGAGCATGGACTTTAATTTATATGTGAATGATATCGTGCGGCAAGCCCGTGAAGAAATGGAACAGGCTGGATATGAGCAGCTGAAAACTCCTGAAGAAGTAGAAGATGCGCTGGCCCGAAAAGGGACAACCCTTGTTATGATTAACTCTGTTTGTGGCTGTGCAGGAGGTGTTGCACGTCCTGCGGCGACTCATGCTATTCACTATGACAAGCGTCCGGATCATTTGGTAACGGTATTTGCCGGCCAGGACAGAGAGGCGACAGCCAAAGCGAGAAGCTATTTCACGGATTATCCCCCATCTTCTCCTTCTTTTGCTTTGCTGAAAGACGGGAAAATCTGCAAAATGGTAGAACGCCATGAAATTGAAGGGCATGATCCCATGTCTGTTGTAAATAAACTTCAACAATACTTCGATGAATACTGTGAGGAAATCTAACTTAACCTTAATGATGCATGAGATTTCACCCTTTGACCAAACTAAGTAAAAAGGGTGAAACGTGTGCGTTTTCTTTTAGTATTCTTTTTACTTGCCGGTACCCCTTTTTGGCCGTTTGATGCTGATCTTCTTCCAGGGGATCCGTTGATCATTATCAATAAGAAGACCAATGAATTGGCATGGATTGACGGAGGAAAGATTCAGATGCGTACCAAGGTGGCAACAGGGAAGACGAAAGACCTGACGCCCGAAGGGCTGTTTACTGTCAAAGTAAAAGCCGTCCAGCCGTATTACCGTAAAAAAGATATCCCAGGGGGTGATCCCCGCAATCCCCTCGGATCCCGCTGGATTGGATTTGATGCAAAAGGAACAGATGGGCGAATCTATGGATTGCACGGGACCAATCAGCCTGATTCAATAGGGAAATATGTATCCGAAGGATGTATAAGGCTTTCTCAAATCCCGCTTGAAAGTTTGTATGAGGCGGTGCCGGAAGGAACCAAAATATTGATTACACATACCGATTTAACATTTGAGCAACTGGCCAGCGAAGCCGGGGCATTATAAAAAGGCCTTGCAGGAGCAGGCCTTTTTTGCTTCAGGCTAAGGTATATCTATATTGCCGGAGATGTGAATATTTATATATAGGGTGCTTCATTTATTTCCGACAGACAGGATATAGGAGTGCAAGCGAAACGGCAGGCACCGCTGACAGCCTGCTGTGTTCCATTGGCCCAAAAGCAAAAACTACGCCTTCGCTTAAGCCGATAAATACCAGAAGCACTCTGTCAGAACATAGATGAAAAGGTCCTTATGCGCTTTACTTAACACTTATATCTACAGCATGAATGACAAACCCGCCATTAAGGTGGTGGCAATCATGGAAAACACCATTAAATATATAATGAATCTCCGAAGTTTTTTGTTGGACAATGTCTTCACTCCTTGTCTCATCACTTTACCTTCTATTTTATATCCAATGTATTGAGGAGACAAGTCCGGACAACGATCTTTCTCATGGCGGAGGAGAGTCAAAAAATGGAGGTTGCTGTATGAAAAAAGTGGATCATATCGGCATTGCTGTCCAGTCCATAGATGAGTCATTAGCGTTTTATACAAATGTTCTTGGCTTTCAGTGTATAGGGGTCGAGGAAGTAGTTTCCCAGCAAGTAAAAGTCGCTTTTTTGGATGCCTGCAATATTAAGCTTGAATTATTGGAATCACTTGATCACAATGGGCCGATTGCAAAATTTATTGAACGGCGAGGAGAAGGCATTCACCATGTGGCATTAGGAGTAGATTCCATTGAAAAACGCATTGCTGAGCTGAAAGAAAAAGGCATCCAAATGATTGATGATACCCCAAGAACAGGCGCGGCACAGACCCGAATAGCCTTTATGCATCCGAGATCCGCGCATGGTGTCTTATTCGAATTGAGTGAGAAAAGACATGTGGAGGAGAAATGAGTGGCGGACCTATACGATAAAATTAATGAGTTGTATGACCAACGCAGGAAGGCTGAACTCGGAGGCGGGGATGAGAGGATTCAGAGACAGCATGAAAAAGGCAAATTGACAGCCAGAGAAAGAATTGATCTCTTATTGGATAAAGATACATTTGTAGAACTGAATCCATTTACAGAACACCGTTCAACCGATTTTGGTTTGAATGAGAAAGTATATCCAGGTGACGGCGTCGTTACGGGATATGGAAAAATTAACGGCAGGCCGGTTTATCTTTTTTCACAGGACTTTACTGTTTTTGGCGGAGCCCTTGGTGAAATGCATGCAAAAAAAATTGCCCAAGCGATGGATTTGGCTGCTAAAAATGGCGCGCCTTTTATCGGTTTGAATGATTCGGGTGGTGCCAGGATCCAAGAAGGGGTTGTTTCCCTGGACGGATATGGCCACGTCTTTTACCGAAATGCGATTTATTCCGGTGTCATTCCTCAAATATCCGTGATCATGGGTCCGTGTGCAGGAGGAGCCGTATATTCTCCGGCCATTACTGATTTTGTTTTTATGGTTGACAAAACAAGCCAAATGTTTATAACCGGTCCGAAAGTCATTGAAACGGTTACCGGTGAAAAGATTTCTACGGAAGACCTGGGAGGTGCCAAAGTACATAATACAATCAGCGGGAATGCACATTTCCGCGGGGAATCCGAAGAAGAAGTGTTGTCAATGGTCAGGAGGCTGCTGAATTATTTTCCGCCGAACAACTTGGGATCCTCTAAGCTTGAAGGGGAAACCGGGGATGACTGGCGTCCTGACTTGGCAGATATTGTTCCCTTTGATGGCGTAAGACCTTATGACGTCCGTGCCGTCATTGAACAAGTGGTGGATCATGCCTCTTTTATGGAGGTTCACCGTGAGTTTGCGAAAAATATGGTTGTTGGTTTCGGACGGATACAAGGAGAAACCGTCGGGCTTGTTTGTAATCAGCCAAAGTTTCTTGCAGGGAGTCTAGATATCAACTCCTCAGACAAAGCAGCACGATTTATCCGCTTTTGTGATGCCTTTCATATTCCAATTATTACATTTGAAGATGTGACCGGTTTTTTTCCGGGGATAAAACAAGAACATGGCGGGATTATCAGACATGGAGCGAAAATACTTTATGCTTATTCAGAAGCGACGGTCCCAAAGATTACTGTGATATTAAGGAAAGCATATGGAGGCGCATATGTCGCAATGAACAGCAAAGCCATTGGCGCAGATTTGGTTTTTGCCTGGCCAAATGCAGAGATAGCGGTTATGGGACCGCAGGGTGCAGCCAATATTATCTTTTCACGTGAAATTGCTCGAAGTGGAAATCCTCAAAAGACACGACATGAAAAGATACAAGAATATCGGGAGAAATTTGCCAATCCCTATATTGCTGCTGCCCGGGGGATGGTTGATGATATTATTGATCCCAGGGAAACAAGAATGAAGTTGATCCAGTCTTTGGAAATGCTGAGGCAAAAACAAGAAGAGAGACCACGAAAAAAGCATGGAAATATTCCACTGTAAGAAGGAGGAGAAATAACATGGTCAATGAGAAGCGGCTGCTTGATGAATTTTTGGAGCTGGTACAGACAAATTCGGAAACAAAGAACGAAGCAGCAATAGCAAGGTTATTAAAGAGGAAATTTGAAGAGCTGGGTGTTGATGTATTTGAGGATGATACAAAAGAACAGACAGGACATGGAGCGGGAAATTTAATTTGTAGTTTAAATGGGACAAAAAGCGGTGCGCCTCCCCTTTATTTTACCTCCCATATGGATACAGTGGTTCCCGGAAATGATGTGAAACCGTCGATTCAAGACGGATATATTGTGACAGACGGTACGACTATTTTGGGAGCAGATGATAAGGCCGGGCTGGCTGCTATGCTTGAAGCTGTAAGGATTTTAAAAGAAAATAAGATTCCTCATGGCGATATCCAATTTATTATTACAGCAGGTGAAGAATCCGGACTGGTTGGAGCTAAAGCCCTTGATTCAAAGCTTGTCAAAGCAGAATTTGGTTTTGCCCTTGACAGCGATGGTCCAGTTGGCAATATTATTGTAGCAGCGCCAACACAAGCAAAGATTCATGCGGTAATTTATGGAAAAACAGCACACGCCGGAGTAGCTCCGGAAAAAGGGGTATCAGCCATCACTATCGCAGCAAAGGCCATTGCGAAAATGCCTCTTGGTCGGATAGATGAAGAGACCACAGCCAATATCGGAAAGTTTGAAGGCGGAAAAGCAACAAATATTGTGGCCGATCGTGTTGACATTTTAGCCGAAGCACGGTCACTAGTTGCTGAAAAAATGAATGCCCAGACTGAGAAAATGAAATCGGCATTTGAATTAACAGCTGAAAAGATGGGCGGACATGCGGAAGTGGATATCGAAGTCATGTACCCCGGTTTTAAATTTTCTGACGGGGACCATGTGGTTGAAATAGCTAAAATGGCTGCACGGAAAGTCGGGAGGGAACCTCGATTATTGGCAAGCGGTGGAGGAAGTGATGCTAATATTATCGCAGGTTTTGGC
Source organism: Siminovitchia sediminis (assembly GCF_042680885.1). Classification (NCBI taxonomy): domain Bacteria; kingdom Bacillati; phylum Bacillota; class Bacilli; order Caryophanales; family Bacillaceae; genus Siminovitchia; species Siminovitchia sediminis. The sequence continues at coordinate 39,072 of NZ_JBHUEO010000026.1, forward strand.
ATTCCAACCGTCAATTTGGCGGTGGGCTATGAAGAGATTCATACAACGAAAGAGCGAATGCCTATCTCCGAATTAAATAAATTAACAGAAATGGTTGTAGCCATTATTGAAGAAGCAGCTGCCGATTAAGGATTGATGGATTGTGAAGAAATATAACCCCAAAGAAGGCCGGGTCATCCTTCACGTGGATATGAACAGCTTTTTTGCTTCAGTAGAGATTGCGGATGACCCCTCTTTAAGAGGAAAACCCCTGGCCATTGCGGGAGATGCGAAACAAAGAAAAGGCATTATCGTTACTTGCAGCTATGAGGCTAGAAAATTAGGGGTCAAAACAACGATGCAGCTTTGGGAAGCCAAAAGGATTTGCCCCGATTTGGTAGTGAGACAGCCTAATCACGAAAGGTATCGGCTTGTTTCCAGGGAGATATTTCATGTGTTGAGAAAATATAGTGATCTGGTGGAACCTGCCTCCATTGATGAAGGATATGTAGACATCACGGAGTGCCAAGAGCTCGGAAGTCCCATTCAAATAGCCCGGATGATCCAAAAGGAATTAATTCAGTCTCTAAACTTACCTTGCAGCATTGGTATTGCTCCCAACAAGTTTTTGGCGAAAATGGCATCTGACATGAAAAAACCGATGGGGATTACCATCTTGAGAAAGCGGGATATACCAGCCGTTTTGTGGCCGCTGCCAGTTATTGAAATGCATGGCATCGGTGAGAAAACAGCTGCCAAATTGGAAAAGATTCAAATTAAGACCATCAAGGATCTGGCACATGCGAATGAATTACAGCTGCGGTCAGTACTGGGTATTCGAGGGTCCCGGTTGAAAGAGCGTGCAAATGGGGTAGACCGCCGAAAAGTAGATCCGGAAGCGGCCGCTGTCAATAAAAGTATTGGCAGTTCTGTTACGTTGCCAAAAGACACGACCTATCAGGCTGAACTTTTTGCGGTTCTCGAAAAGTTGTCAGAGAAGGTGGCAGCAAGGCTGAAAAGAAAAGAATATGTTACAAAAAATGTAGCAGTGATGATTAGGTATAAGAACAGGGAAACGATTACGAGAAGTAGGATGCTTGATCGGACGATCGTTGAAGCGGAGGATATTTTTGAAGCAGCCAAGTCACTGTTTTTAAAAAATTGGAACGGGCAGCCGGTGAGGCTGCTGGGAATCACCGGCCAGGATCTCATAAAATCTGATCATGCCATTGAGCAATTAAGCTTATTCACTTATGAAGAAGAGGTAAAGAAAGAGCCTTTGAAGCAGGCGATTAATCATATTCAGAAGAAATACGGCCCATCCATGCTGCAGACAGGCGCAGAGGCCTTCAAGTCCGATAAGAAAAAAGATCCGTAATTATGTTTTCTTAAATAGGCGCTTAAAAAATGATAGGGATGCCTTTTTTTTCTTTTTCTTTAAGAAATGGGTGTTTTTTTTCAGTGGTGGATCGATGAAAATATGCTCCTTATCAATCGCGTGCTGATAGGTCAGCACAAGGCCAATATCTGTTTGATGATCCTGATCTTTCACGATGGAAAAAGCAACCTTTTTTTCACGCGCTTTTTTGATATAATCAGACAAATATTGATAGGGCAATTCACCATTTAATAATAGAGTCGCTTTTGGATGCTCTTTCATCAGGCATTCTATTTCAGGATAGATGCCCGGCTTCATTACCTGGCTTTTAGTCAAGGCTATAAGGATTCTTTCCCGGATGGTCCCCAGAAATCTCCTCCGTTCTGCTATTTTTGTCTGCTTGGGGCCATACATCCCTTTTTCCAAATAATCTTCAACATTGGCACGTTTCACGAGCAGCACCTCCAAGATAACATATTCACCTTTTGTAAACCGGGTGAAAGACGTTGTTTTAGGATATAGAAATGATGAAAAGCAGGTGATCAGATGAATCTTTTGTTTCTCGGTACGGGGGCAGGAGTTCCGGCAAAGCTGCGGAATGTAACCTCCATCGCTTTAAAATTATTGGAAGAGAGGAATGCCGTCTGGCTGTTTGATTGTGGCGAGGCGACACAGCATCAAATTCTCCACACAACGTTAAAGCCGCGGAAAATCGAAAAGATTTTTATCACCCATCTGCATGGTGATCATATTTTTGGTTTGCCGGGCCTGTTGGGCAGCCGCTCTTTCCAGGGCGGGACAACGAAGTTAACGGTATATGGCCCCAAAGGGATCCGTGAATTTCTCGATACCTCGCTGCATGTGAGTGAGACCCACTTAAAATATCCTCTTTCTATTATTGAATGCCAGGAAGGTTTGGTTTTTGAAGATTCACAGTTTACCGTGGAAGCCCTGCTGCTGGATCATGCTGTCCCAAGTTTTGGTTTCCGGATTACAGAACATGACAAGCAGGGGGCGCTGGATGCGGAGAAGCTTCGGAAAGCAGGAATTCCACCAGGTCCCATCTATCAGCGGCTGAAAAACGGAGAGACGGTCACACTTGAGAACGGAAGAACCATTAGAGGATCAGACTTTGTCGGCCCGCCGAAGAAGGGGCGGGTGGTTGCTATTGTAGGAGATACGAGGCCCTGTGAAAATGCAGTCACATTGGCACGGGATGCTGATCTCCTCGTTCATGAATCTACCTTCTCCGGGGATCATGAACAAATGGCCCGGGAGTACTTCCACTCCACCACTCTTCAGGCAGCCGAGACTGCCCGCAGAGCGAATGTACATCAGTTGTGCCTGACCCATATCAGCTCCAGGTACGGAAAAGAGGATTGGAAAGTCCTGGAGAAGGAAGCACAGTCCATCTTCCCCAACACACAAATTGTATCTGACTTTACGAGTATTGATATCTAGAACTGCTCTTGGTTGCTCATAGATAAAAATAGAAAAGCGGCTGCCGGAAGTCATCAGCTGAATTTCCTTGCAGCCTTTCATGTTAGCTGCAGTTGAATGCAGGAGGATAGAAGGGGAATATGGCCTAATCTTCTGTCCTGGCCTCTTGTATAGGGAATATTCAGCCCGCCGCTTGAGTGGCTAAGAAACTGTCATTAAAAATAGCCTGCGCATCTATCCGGCGCTTTACTTATTTCCACCCGCGCTCATATTGGACCGGGGGTTCAATGGGATGGCCCAGTTCATTGGCTGCTGTTCTTGGCCAATAGGGATCTTTTAAAAGGGCGCGTCCGAGGAAAATCAGGTCCGCTCTGTTGTTTTGCAAAATTTCTTCAGCCTGAATGCCCGTAGTAATCAGGCCAACGGCGCCCGTAGCAATATGAGCTTCATGTTTGATTTTTTCGGAAAAAGGAACCTGGTACCCGGGATAGGCATGAATCTTCGCAGGAGATACGGCTCCTGAGCTGACATCAATTAAATGAACGCCATCTTCCTTCATCCATTTGGCAAATGTTACATAATCGTCCGGTGTCAGTCCTTCTTCCAGATAATCATTTGCTGAAACTCTGACAAACAAGGTGCCATCCCATACCTTCTTCACTTCAGCAATCACTTCTTTTAGAAAACGGTAGCGATTTTCTACAGATCCTCCGTATTCATCTGTTCGATGATTCGAGAGCGGTGAAAGGAATTCATTGATCAGGTAGCCGTGGGCTCCATGAATTTCGATGATGTCAAATCCGGCCTGCTTTGCCCGTTCAGCTGCTTTCCCAAAAGCAAGGACCGTATCATTTATGTCTGACAGGCTCATTTCTTTTGGCGTTTTCATTTGGTCATTAAAAGGAATGGCAGAAGGGGCAATAATTTCTTCCTCCAATTCTGCTTTCCTGCCGGCATGCGCAATTTGAATTCCGGCTTTTGCACCATGTGCCTGGATCATGCTGACCAGCTTCCTCAGTCCTTCCACATGAGCATCACTCCAAATTCCCAAGTCCCGCGGGCTGATTCTTCCCTGTGGAGTAACAGCTGTTGCTTCAAGGATAATTAGCCCGGCTTGCCCCACAGCCCGGCTTGTATAATGGGTGTAGTGCCAGTCTCCCGCCATTCCGTCCTCATTATGGCAGGAATACATGCACATCGGTGACATGACAATGCGATTTTTTAATATTAAATTGTTGATCTGGTACGGTTCAAATAGTTTGGCAGACATCGTTAAAAGCTCCTTTCATTTGCAGTTCAATTGCCATTATAACAAGAGGGGCTTCGAACTTCAGACCGTATGCTTAGATTCTTGACTCCGTCCCAGCCGCTTAGACTTCTCCGCAGCTGCTTTGATGCACTCAACAATCGCATCATGTACTTTATATTTTTGAAGGACTTGAATGCCGACCTCCGTTGTCCCTCCCGGACTGGTTACAGCTTTCCGCAGTGCGGAGGCTTCAGAACCTGTAGTTTTCAGCATTTCCGCGGCACCTGCCAGTGTTTGAAGAATCAGCTCTTTTGCTGTATCTGCTTCAAGGCCGATCTCTTCTGCAGACCTCTCCATGGCCTCAACTATATAGTAAATATATGCAGGACCGCTGCCTGAAAGGGCAGTAATGCCATCCAGTTGATTTTCTTTGACCACTGCGGTCATTCCGATCGATGAAAACACCTCGGCTGCCAGCTTCTGTTGATATTCCGATACATGAGGGTTAAAGGAAATGCCTGTTGCCGACTTCCCGACGCTTGCAGATGTATTCGGCATAGCTCGCGCAACAGCGCAGGACTCTCCAAGATTTTCTTCGATATAAGAAATGGATATGCCGGCCATGACGGAAATAAAAAGGATATCTGATGTAACGTATGGCTTTATTTTTTGAAAGGATGAATGGGCATCTTTCGGCTTTACTGCAAGCACAACTATATCAGAATGCTGCATGAGAGCGGCCATATCGTATGTGTGCCGGACGCCGAAGCGGTCTTCAAGCTCGGTTAACTTTTCCCGGTCTTCCCGGTTGGTGACAAAGATGTCTTGTCCCCGGCAGATGTTTTTCCTTAATAACCCGGCGATGATCGCTTCTGCCATAGATCCGGCTCCGATGAATGAAATCTTCATGTGGTTTTCCCTCCATCATTGTTCGTATACATGCAAGAATTGTGTTTTGCTGACGGGATTCCCAGACTCGACAGCAGCTGTCAGATGTAGTTTCTCAAAACAAAAAACCTTTCATCCATCAAAGGACGAAAGGATTGCTTCCGCGGTACCACCTTTTTATTAGCTGCCTGACCCGTCGTACAGCTATCTTAAACCCTGTAACGCAGGGAGCACGGTCAGTTTTGCTGACAGCTCACTGGGCAGGTTCGATAAGTTAGCGGATGAGGGGCCTTTCAGCCTCTGGACCCCATTCTCTTTCATCGTTGGCTTATCTACTGATCCCGTTCATTGCTGTTTTTTCAATTATATATGATTATCCTTTTTGAGCGAAAAATTGTCAAGGGATTTACGCCTGCTTTCCTCATATATTCAAATACCATGACATCCCGGATAAAAGCCGCTACACTTATAATTGTTTACATGATTTCGTGAAAAAACGATGAATACGAGGGATTGCAGTGATGAAAGAAGAAATATTTAAGATTGTTATGCCTACACCTTTTGCGGTGGGGGATGTTAATGCTTATCTGGTAAAAGGAGACTCTCTTACACTTATAGACGGAGGGGTAAAAACAAAGGAAGCTTGGGATGCGTTTCAAAATCAGTTAAAAGATTTGGGATATAAACCCGGGGATATTGAGCAGATTGTGTTGACCCATCATCATCCCGATCATGTCGGGCTGCTGGATTGGCTGCCGGAAGATATTCCTGTTTACGGTCATCCCTATGCCCGTCCATGGCTGGAACAGGATAAGAATTTTTCTAAAGGGTATGATCAGTTTTACATCAGGCTGTTTACAGAGTTTGGGATGGAAGGAAACCCTGATCACATGCTGGCAGCCTTGAAAGCGCCTTTGCGCTATGCAGCCCGGCGGAAACTGACTTATGAGATAGAAGAAGACGATGTAATACCGGGACTTGAAAATTGGATCATATTGGAGACACCGGGGCATGCCCAAAGCCATTTGGTTTTTTACCGAGAAGAAGATGGGACGCTGATTGCGGGTGACCACATTTTGGCAACCATCTCATCCAACCCGCTGCTTGAACCTTCTCCTGATCCATGGAAAGAACGCCCGAAACCCCAGCTCCAATACAACCAATCTCTAAGAAAAATGCTTGATTTGGAGATCAGCAAGGTTTATACCGGCCATGGCACTGAGGTTATGAAAGTTCGTCAACTCATCGAACGGAGGCTTGCAAGACAGCACGCCCGTGCGATGGAAGTCCAGGAATTGCTGAAGGAAGGACCTGTAACGACGTTTGAACTGGCAAAAAACCTTTTCCCCGAAGTATATGAAAAACAGCTTGGCCTGACATTGTCCGAGACGACCGCACAATTGGACTATTTGTTATTCAACAAAGCCGCCCTGAAACAATTCGATGAATCCGGAACGGCTTATTTTTCAGCATGATGGTGATGGGGATATGAAGAGAAATCCACGCCTAAAAGACAAGACTGTTGTAATTACAGGGGCTTCCGGCGGCCTTGGAGAGCAGACGGCTTATCGATGTGCTGCCAGCGGAGCAAACCTTGTGCTGCTCGCCCGTAATTTGGAGAAGCTGGAGCACGTGGCCAGCCACATTCGCCGACAGTTCGGGGTGGGCTGTCTTCCGATGCAGCTCGATCTTGCCTGCCCCGAAGAAATACCTGATGTTTTTCATTCAATCATTGATCAAACCGGAGGAATTGATGTATTGGTAAATAATGCGGGATATGGTATATTTGCCGAAGCAAAAGATGTATCTCCTGCTGATGTGAAAGGAATGTTTGCAGTCAATGTCATTGGCCTGATCATCTGTACAAAAGAAGTGATCCCTTCAATGAAGCGGAGAAAATCAGGCCATATTATCAATGTTTCCTCGCAGGCGGGAAAGCTGGCCACTCCGAAGTCCAGTGTCTATTCTGCCACAAAGCATGCAGTTTTGGGATATACTAACAGTCTCCGGATGGAACTTGCCCGAGATGGGGTATTCGTTACGGCTATTAACCCGGGCCCCATGGCCACAAATTTTTTTGAATTGGCGGATCCAAGCGGAAACTACGTGAAAAATTTAGGCCGCTATATTTTATCAACGGAAAAAGTCGCGGATCAGATGGTGGCTGCCATGCTGACCAACCGGAGGGAAATTAATCTTCCCGGCTGGATGAATGCGGGCAGCCTATTGTATGCATGGTTTCCGAAGCTCGTTGAGCGGTTCGGTAAAAAAGCCTTTTTTAAGAAATAAAAATTGTACCCTTCTTTTCAGATTTACTGGAAGAGAAGGGTATTTTTTTGGCTGGTGTTTGAAAAAGCTCCTAGAAAATTCCATTGAATAAACGGGAGGAAAATGAGTATAATGGGAACATAAGTTCCCTGGAGTTAAAAAGGGAGGGAGGAAGGAAGTTGAAAGTTGATTACAGCCGGCTGCCAAATGCCAATATCTTGTGTATTGATATGAAAAGTTTTTATGCCAGCTGTGCAGCGGTGATGGAAGGGCTGGACCCGCTGGAATGCCACCTGGCCGTTGTGGGTAATCTGCAGCAGCCCGGCAGTGTGGTGCTGGCTGCTTCTCCCCGTATGAAAAAAGATTTTGGGATCAAAACGGGATCGCGGCTGTTTGAAATTCCCAAGGATGATCGTATTTATCTTGTGGAAGCGAAGATGAGCACATTTCTGCGGATCTCGACGGAAATCACCCGGTTGTTGCACCGCTATGTTCCGATAGAGGCCATTCATATATACAGCGTGGATGAAAGTTTCCTCAAATTGGACGGCACGGATGGCTTATGGGGAGATGCTCATACAGTTGCGGAAAAAATCAGGGATGATCTGCTGCGCGAATTTCAGCTCACTTGCTCTGTTGGCATAGGCCCCAATATGCTTTTATCAAAAGTATGTCTTGATCTGGAAGCGAAAAAAACCGGGATTGCCGAATGGTCTTATGAAGATGTCCCGAAAAAGCTGTGGCCGGTTTCTCCTCTTCGCAAAATGTGGGGGATCGGAAGGCGGATGGAGAGGAGACTGAACAATCTGGGTATCTTTACTGTTGGCCAGTTGGCTGCCTACGACCGTGAACGGCTTGAAAAACAGTTTGGCATCATGGGGACGCAGTTATATTACCACGCGTGGGGAGTAGATTTGTCGGAGCTGGGGGCCCCTATCATGGACGGGCAGATCAGCTTTGGAAAAAGCCAAATTTTATTGCGTGATTACGAAAATAAAGATGAGATCATCATTGTGATGCTGGAAATATGTGAAGAAGTGGCGCGGCGAGCGCGGGAGCATCGAAAAGCGGGGAGAACGATCAGTCTCGGGATCGGCTACAGTGAAAAAGAGCTTGGAGGCGGGTTCCTCCGTTCAAAAACCATGGAAGAACCGACAAATGTAACGATGGACTTGTATCAAACATGCCTGGAGCTGTTTGAAACCCATTATACAGGGAAAAGTGTCCGGCAAATTTCTATTTCACTTTCTAATATTGTAGAGGATGATACAGTGCAGCTTAGCTTATTTGAGCCGAATAAGGTACGGGAAAGGGAACTTGGGTATGTCATGGACCATATTCGTCATCGGCATGGCCCGGCCTCTTTACTCCGGGCGGTTTCTTATACGGAAGCCGGGACGGCCCGGAAAAGAGCTGCACTCGTAGGCGGACATAAAGCATAATGGTTTCCCTGTAAGCCGGTTTGAAAGGGAGGGGCGAGATGAAAGACCGTGGCAGAATCAAGTGGAATTCATTGATGCTTCCGGAGCACGTCAAAATGCTCCGGGAATGGGCGGAAGAAGAAACTTGGACAGAACAAAAGCAGCTGGATGAGCAGAAACTTGAAATACTTGATGAGACGGCAGCGGAGGCGATGGAATTCGGAAAACACGTCCAGATTACATATTTTGATACGAACAGTTATAGGGAATTGACGGGTACAATCCACTACTTCGACTATTTGCAAAAGGAATTTCGGATGATTGATCAATCGGGACACGTCCGGCTGGTTCCACTAAAGAAAATTCAACAGATCCGAATGATTGATTAGAAGGAAGGACACGGGTATGTAAAAGGGAACCTGAATTGAGGTTCCGCTTTTTTGTTTATATACCTCTTCCTCCTATTCTGCATTTCCAAAATATTATTTTTCAAAATTGCAAAGTGTATTGCAGCAGTGACTGTCTGCTTATGTAAAAACTGACGTCGTATGAAGAAAGGCTGACTCTCTTTTGTAGGATAAATAAAGGTTGCCGCCACTCCATAAAGAAAAATAGGTCTTGCGACTGATGTTGGTATGCTTTTTGCGATATGGTATTGCATCAGGAGCTTGAAAGCCCTTGATGTAAGCGTTTGCTGATAAGTGAAGGGGGCGAGAAAAACAAAAGATGCAGTTCAAAGGGTGGATAACAGTAAAAAAAGAGAGGGGAAGTCAATGTGACGGAAGTGATAAGTAAGAATGAAAAGATAGGAAAAAAGGAGAAGAAGGAAGATTACGCGTTAGAGCGGGTGCCGGAACATTACCGAATGAACTGGTGGAGCATCACCAATGTAACCCTTGGGGTTGCTACAGCTATGCTGTTCATGCAAATGGGAAGCTTGATGACAGTAAGTTTTGGAGCAGTAAATGCCCTGCTCGCTGAAATTTATGCCACTATCGTTGCAGGGATTTTAGGGATAGGGATTGCTTATATCGCAGGAAAATCAGGGTTAAATGTGAACTTGATGGCCAGAGGCGGAGGATTTGGTTATATCGGAGCGTCCATTACTTCACTGATTTACGCTTTAAATTTCATTATGTACTGTGCGATCGAAGGAGCGATTATGGCTTATGCGGTTCACGAATTTATCCCCAGCTTACCCGTTTGGGCTTTAATGATTTTTTTTGGTTTTGCCGTAGTCCCGTTTAACTGGTTTGGGGTAAAGCAGCTCGATAAACTGCAAAAGTGGACGCTTCCGCTGTTTGTTATTTTGCTGGGTGCCGGAATGGTTGCAGCTGCCAGAATCGAGCCGGCTTATACAGGCAGCCTCTGGGGAGTGCTGCCGGAAGGAATGGCTGTAGGCGGGGCATCACTGATTACTTGCATCGGCATTATGAATGGATTAGTAGGAATTATTGCATTGCTTATTTCGGATTATGCCCGTTTTATCAAACCCGGCCAATTTAAGATGGGAGTAATTATGGTGGGCTTCATCCCTGCACTCGTCTGTTTCTTTATCATGGGATTAATTGGAATTTGGTTTGGTGCCCGTTTTATGCAGGAAAACCCCGGAATTTATTTTGTGCAACTAATAGGAGTTTTTGGTGCTCTATTCACCATCCTGACTCAATTGCGGATTAATATTACGAACCTGTACAGCGGCTCGCTTTCATTAGCCAACTTTTTTGAGAATGTGTTCCATTTCAAGCCAGGCAGAAACTTCTGGGTATTCTTTACAGCCACTGCGGCCGTGATCTCTATGTTATTGGGCGTAATGGATCATCTTGGTCCGTTGCTTACATTCCAAGGAGTATTTTTATTTGCCTGGGCTGCCATAGTGATCTGTGATGCATTTATTGTAAAAAAGGTCTTGAAGATCGGACCGGATTATTTCGAATACCGTCAGGCATATTTATACGCCTGGAATCCGGTGGGGGTTATTTCCCTGATCATATCCAGTGTAGTCGGAACCATTGCCGCTTTTGGATGGATGGGCAGCTTTCTGGAAGGATTTGCAGCATTCTTTGCAGGAATCATCGCTTTTATTTTGACGATCGTGCTGGCAATGGCCACCCAGGGAAAATATTATCTTAAAAAAGAAGGACAAGACGCTATGCCACGAGCAAATTAAATAAGGATGGATATACACGCGGGGGAGCAGGTTCCCCGCGTGTTGCTGTTAGTTGGCGATGTATGGGAAAACCACTGAACTTCTCATGGGCAGCTGACCCAAGAATGGAGATCAAAAAACAAAGATTACGGCAGAAACTTCGGGGGAAGATTAAAAGAAGATGGATGTTCAATGATGGTGATGCAACGGTATATTTTGATATCTGAAACGAGAAGCCCAATAAAGTCTCTACAATCCATTCAACCGGCTTATGCTTGATCCGCTTTGACAGAGTCAAACCTGCCTTTATGGGAGGCATCGCAAAATAAGCTTGATTCCGGACCATCCTCATCTTCACAAAGAAATGGATTTTGTGGCTTGAGTTGGTTTTCCGTCATGAATCTGCTCACAATGACCTGCGATGTGGACAGACCATTGTCCAGATATCCATCCGCAATTTGCTTTCCCGTTGCTGACCTCCTTAGCTGTAAGATCTTCTCCATAGCAAGCGGTGGCAAACCGGAAAGCATGTATCCCAATCAGTTAGAAAGGAAGAGATCACATGGTACAAATCAAATTAACTGCACAAGCGGCTGAACAGATAAAAAAAAAGCTTGCGGGCAGGGACCTCGATGTAAAACTGCTGTATGATATGGATGGCTGTTCCCTCAGCGGCACTCCCGTACTCCGGCTTGCAGACAAGCAGGAAAGAAGGAGTGATGAAGTTTCTGTAGAAACAAACGAAATTCCTGTAAGGGTGGAAGAGTCAAAGCTGCTATATTTGGATGACAATCTTGAAATAGACTTTTCCGAACAAAGCTACGCCTTTCAATTGTCCAGCCCCAATGAAATTCTGAATGGGAGGATGAGCTTGCTGGATTAATCTGATTGCCGGGACAGTCTGTAATAGCCCGTTTCAATGGGGCGGGAGATTTTGGGAGCGATCACATCAATCGCACGGGTAAGCCGGTCCAAATGAATACCAGTTTTGACTCCCATACGTTCCAGCAAATAGACAACATCCTCAGTCGCTACATTGCCGGTTGCGCCCGGTGCAAAAGGACAGCCGCCAAGACCGCCTGCAGAGGCATCAAACCGGTCAACGCCCGCTTGCATGGCAGCCACAATATTGGCCAAGGCTGTCTTTCTGGTATCGTGGAAGTGAGCCGTAATCAAGAGATCCGGAAGCTCGTTTTTTATTTTTGAAAAAAGGGAAAAAGCCTCCGTCGGCACAGCCATGCCAATCGTATCTGCAACGCTCAGTTCATCCACACCTGCTTTCGCAAATTCGTGGCATAGCGACAATGTATCAGTTTCCGCCACTTTCCCTTCATAGGGACAGTAAAAGGCTGTGGAAATACAGGCTCTGATGAAATAATTTTTCTCCTTTAGGTCTGAAAGAAGAGGCCGCAATTCATTCATACCTTCTTCTGTAGTTTTATTAATATTTTTCTCGTTAAATGTGTTGGTCACACCTACAAAGACAGCGATCGCCTTAGAGGGAGTTTCCAAGGCTCTATCGATCCCGCGGCGGTTGGGTGCCAGGACGTAACTGCGGATCCCTTCAGGAACGGCAAGGGCCACTTCTTCGGCATCGCGCATTTGCGGTACCCATTTGGGCGAAACGAACGAAGTGATTTCCATTTCTTGAATTCCGGCAGCTGCCAACTTCTGAATAAATAATTTTTTCACTTCAGTGTCCACAAAATTTTGTTCGTTTTGGAGTCCGTCCCGAGGTCCTACTTCGATAATGACTGCTTTTTCTGGCAGGTTCAATGATATCCTCTCCTTAGCAAAAGAAGCCGGACCCTGCTGTCCGGCTTCTAAAAGTGTTCTATATAGTTTATTTTAAACTAAGCAATTTTTGCTTTAATTCGTTTTCCATTGTGATCAGTTCCTGCTCTGCCTGAGCTCGCTTATTCCTGCCTTCCTGCTGGATCTTTATGGTCTCCTCGAGCGTTGAAATTAAGTTGGACTGTGTTTTTTTCAACGTTTCAATATCAACGAGCCCCCGTTCACTTTCACGTGCAGATTCCAATGTGTTGGATTTCAGCATTTCGGCATTTTTTAGAAGCAGATCGTTGGTTGTTTTAGAAACTTGTTTTTGGGCTTCTACTGCCTGCCGCTGACGGAAGAGGGAGAGGGCAATAGCAATTTGGTTTTTCCAAAGCGGGATGGCGGTTAAAATGGACGTTTGAATTTTTTCCGCCAATGCCTGGTTTGTATTTTGAATCATTCGGATTTGCGGAGCACTCTGAATGGTAATTTGACGGCTGAGCTTTAGGTCATAAAGTCTCTTTTCTAGCCGGTCGGCAAATTGGATCATATCATTGACATCCTGATATGCCATTTGATCTCCTGAATTTTGCGCCTTTTTCTGTAAAGCCGGTATCGTTTCGTTTCGAATTTCTTCCAGCTTCAGCTCACCCGCAGCGATAAAAATGTTCAGCGCATGGAAATAATCTTTGTTTTTTTCATACAGCTGCTCCAGCATCTGTATATCCGACATCAGAACGTCTTTCGACTGATTGAGTTTAACACTGATCCGGTCAATTTGTGCCCCTGTCTTCTGATATTTGGACATCGTTTCCTGAATAGAGCTTGTAATTTTTCCGAACATCCTTGAGAAAAAGTTCTTTTTTTCGGGAGCCAATTCTTCAGGATTAATAGACTTCATTTTGCCCATCAAGTCATTAAGGATATCGCCAATCGGCCCAATATCTTTATTTTGAACATGTTCCAGCATGGAGCTTGAGAAGTTCATAAGCTGTGATTGGGCCTGTGTCCCATATGAAAGAATAGCCTGATGGTTTGCAGGGTCAATCTGCTTGGCAATATCCAAAGCTCTTTGCTTACTTTCGGCTGGAAGGGCATCCACAAGCTTCACAGGTTTGGGAGCAGGTGCCTCCTGTGATTGCGGTTGCAGGGCGAGCTCTTGCTCCCCAAAAGGATTATTGAGCAAATCATCCAGTCCATCAGAAAATTCGTCTTTTAATACCCTTTCATTCGTCGACTCACTCATTTTTTGTGCTCCTTTCTTCATCTAAGGGGTGGTATTCCAATTTTTTCAAGGAATGCCTGGCGACATCTAATTCAAATTGAAGATCATCCACATCGGATGACAAAACCTGGTAGATGTCTTTTTTGATAGATTGATTCAAATCTTCCAGCGTATGCTGTGTTTCTTTCAATGATAGATAAATCTGGTCGTTTTTCACAGGCTGGGATGCAAGCCTGGCATATCTTTCGGAAATCTCTACGACTGAATCAAGATGATAGAAGAAGAAGCGCTCTGATTGGTAGAACTTCCGAGGATCTTTATTTACAATCGAATACATCCTTTTTACAAGTTTATTCAATTCATACAGCTGTTTAAAGGCACCCATCGAGCGGACTGAAAGAAAAGACTTTTGAAGCCGGGCCATTTTCTTTTTCGCATCCTGCAGGTTTCTTTGAATATAGGCATACTCTTTCCTTGTCAGTTTGTATTTCTTTAAAAATCGGTAATCTGTCACGGCTTTCAACCCAAAAAACGTCAAGGCACCGGCCAAGGCGGCTATACCCGCAGAGGAAAGGAACCCCATATCAAAGCCTAAAAACAAAATGAGCCATATAAGAACTGCTTCAGCAGTTGTAAACATCCCCATAACGAAAGAATAGAACGACTTCAAGCAGCATCCACTCCTCTTTATACTTGCTTTATACTTTTTATACGAATGTCAAACGTATAAGTTTCGCTATTTTCATTATAAGGAATTAAAGACGTGATTGAAAGCAGGAGTATGCCCACCGCTTGGAATGAACAGGCAAAAAGGAGGAATCCAGAAAATTTGGGGATTTCCATTGTGGACGTTTTGAGGGAAAGCTAAGCCCCTTCGCAGTATAGGTGGCGGCAAGCCAACCATGTTTCTGCCTGAGGGCCAACAGAAAAGCCAAACTGCCTATCTTCAAGGAAAAGCCTGTAATCATAGACTTTTTTCTGAACGGGGCGGTGATTCGAAGAAGACCTCATGCTTTTTAAAAACTTGAACTAAAAAACGCCGGACGCGGTATTTCAGTCCAGGCGCTTATTTGTTTTTCATTCTCCATTTATTAAACTCCAAAAATTCCCGGAATTCCTCTTTGGAGATTCCGGAAGACATTGCTTCCCGAACAAGCTCTTCCCAGCCAGGGTCCAGCTCTATATCAGCGGACTCTCCATGCAATAACACATGGGCAGGCACATCCAATACAGCCGACAATTTTTCCAGGATTTGAATGGACGGATTGGATTGAATGTTGCGCTCGATCGAACTTAAATAGGATTTGGCAACTCCTGCTTTCTCAGCCAATTCTGATAAAGATAATTTTTTTTGCAGCCGATATTCTTTAATACGTTGACCAATCATGATAAAGTCACCTACTCTTTGCTCATTATAGCATGGTATTGAAATGTATGAATAGAGCAAATTTCACGATAATCATTATGTACTATACCTTCTACCGGAAGAATTCTCTTGCATTTATCAATCAGATCCCTTAGGCCATAAAGATTAGAGGCACCCCATCCGTTTTAACATCCTCTTGTTTATCGTTCTGTTTTTTTTATTTTTTTATAGCTTTGTAATTATCCGGCATGCTTGCAGGTCATCGGATAGGGGGAAATGATGCATATTTCATGAATTCTATTATAAAGGAGTAACAGGTAAAATGCATGCTGAAACATGATGAACCTTGTACACGCTTAATGAATCAGTAACGAAGCAGGAAAAATATCATTTGCTGTTTTCATATGAGTTCCTGCTTCGTGCAGGATATCCTGTCACATACGAAAAAACAGAATGCAGTGATTGGGCAGCAGCCGGCGCCTGCCTGGTACCGCACGGCTTCATCTGCTTTCTTGTGTCTGCCAAAGTGCCTTCTCCATTATTGTCCCGGTTTACAGCTCATTTCTATCAGCGGTGGTTCAAATAGCGCGATTCTTTGGTCACCATTGTCAGAAAGGCTATTTCTTCTTTAGAAAGAGGAGGAGAGTAGACTGCCCGGACATTGTCTTTAACTTGCTCAACCGTGCTTGCACCTATGACAACAGCGGCAACAGCTTCATGGGCTAAGTTAAATTGCAGGGCAATCTCGTTTAAGGATCGTCTGTCATCCAGCATTTTCGCCTGAATGCTTTCAATCAGTTCCTTTAATTCAGCAGAGGAATAATCAAGAAATTGTTTTCCTTCCCATTGTTCTGTTTTTTTCCCCAGCATCTTGTCACTCAGTAATCCTTTGGCAACGGAACCTCTTGTCACGATACTGATTTGCTTTTTCGCCAATAAAGACATGATTTCTTCGGGACGGCGGTCCAGCAGGCTGTATTGCATCATCACGCTGATCATCGACGAACGATCTGCATACTCCCTGATCACATTCGGTCTAATGGAGGAAATGCCATAATATTTAATAAGGCCTTCAGATTGTAATTCCTCGAAAGCTTCGATCGTTTCATCAATGGGATCGTCAATGGTCCCACCATGAAGCTGATATAGATCTATATAATCTGTCTGAAGACGCTTTAAACTGCTCTTAACTGCTTCTTTAATATATTTTTTGGAAGGATCCCAGTGCCATCCGTTTTTGTCTTGATTCCATCGGTTTCCTGCCTTGGTGGCAATCACTACTTTCTCTCTTACAGAAGCAAGAGCTTTTCCGACTATTTTTTCATTTACTCCATAGTCATATAAATCAGCAGTGTCAAAATAATTGATTCCTTCGTTAAACGCAGTTTGGATGATTTTCTCAGCCTTGGCAGTTTCAGTGCCAAGCGACATGCACCCGAGGCCCATTTTAGAAACTGACAAATCGGACCTTCCAAGATTTCTTTTTTCCATTCAACCCTCACCTTCCCAATTACAGCGCAGTGTTTGCGCTTTTGATTGCTGCCTCTATTTTATCTGAAGGCGGACGGCTGATTCAACGATTGTGAAAAGTGTTGATCCACTCTTGGACCGTTCGGTGCTCTTTTGCATATTTTTTTAATAGAGCCCGGACTTCCCAACTTTTCCCTGTCAGTACAATACAGTTTTTTCCCACTTTTACTGTCATGCGGATCCCTCCCTGATGTATGGTAAAATGTATGAGTATCAGGAAATGAATTAGAACAGGAGCTGGCCTTCATGAAGAAATTTGAAGAAAAAACAATCCGTTCAAAGCCTATTTTTAATGGAAAAATTATTACTGTTCAGGTAGATGAAGTAGAGCTGCCTGACGGGAAAAGATCTAAGCGTGAAATCGTCCATCACCCTGGGGCTGTTGCTTTGATTGCTCTGACGGAAGAAAATAAAATCGTTATGGTTGAACAATATAGAAAGCCCTTAGAAAGGTCGCTGCTGGAAATACCGGCGGGAAAGTTGGAGACAGGAGAGGAGCCGGCCGTAACGGCAGAAAGAGAGTTGGAAGAAGAAACGGGATATCAAGCAGGCAAACTCGAATATATTACTTCCTTTTATACATCTCCGGGATTTGCGAATGAAATCATTCATATATACTTAGCCAACCAATTGTCCAAGATCAAAAACCCTGCAAAAACTGATGAAGATGAATTTGTTGAGCTTACCGAGCTCACACTTGAAGAAGCCGTTGACTGTATGAAAAACAAACGTATCTGCGATGCCAAAACGGTATATGCCCTGCAATACTTGCAATTGCTGGAGAGAAAATAATGAGGAATTATTTTGCAGATCTTCATATTCATATCGGCCGAACGTTTGCGGGAAAACCGGTTAAAATAACTGCAGCCAAAGATTTAACTTTGACCAATGTTCTGCAGACAGCCAAATTCCCCAAAGGTATCGATATTGTTGGGATCATTGACTGTCATTCCCCTGAAGTCATGATTGAAATGGAACGTCTATGCAACAATGGCCGTCTCGTCGAATTGGAAGAAGGCGGATTCCGCTTTGAGGATGAAGTCACTCTGATTCCGGGTATAGAAATGGAAGTCTTTGATGAAAACTGCTGCGGTCCTATCCATTTGTTGGCTTATTTTCAAGGATTTTCACAGTTGAAGGAGTTTTCCTCCTGGATTTCAAGGCGGGTGAAAAATATTCACCTCAGCACCCAGAGAGTGTATGAGTCGGCGGGAGTTATTCAGGAAAAAGTTCATTCATTGAATGGACTTTTTATCCCCGCGCACGTCTTTACTCCTTTTAAGAGTCTTTATGGAAAAGGGGTCAGGCATTCCTTGGCAGAAGTACTGGAACCCGGTGGCATAGACGGAGTGGAATTGGGTTTAAGCTCTAATACAGAAATGGCGGATCAAATTGAAGAACTTCACCCTTATACTTTTGTTTCTAATTCAGATGCCCATTCCCTTCCCAAGATTGCCCGTGAATATCAGAGGTTGACATTGGAGAAACCAACATTTCAAGCTATTAAAAAAGCCCTGCACAAACAGGACGGCCATCAAATTGATGCCAACTATGGCTTGAATCCATTCTTAGGAAAGTATTACCGGACAGCCTGTTCCAAATGTTTTACGTTGAAGCAGGGGGAAAATTGCCATGCATGCGGTTCTGTAACCTTTACTAAAGGAGTATCCGAACGGATTGCAGAGCTGGCCCATCAAGGAAGAGCGGGGAATGGTCCTCCGAAACGGCCCCCCTATATTCATCAAGTACCGCTTGAGTTTTTGCCCGGGCTTGGTCCCAAAACAATGAATAAGCTTTACGATTATTTTGGAACCGAGATGAACATCCTCCACCGGGTTTCCGAGAAAGAATTGAAGAATGTTGTAAAAGAAAACCTGGCGGAATTAATTATCAAAGCACGATCAGGAGAATTGGAGCTGCGGAAGGGCGGCGGAGGGCGATATGGAAAAGTTGCAAAATGATAGAAGTGTCCTTCCAAATAAAATGATAGAGTAAATCAAGCTTTCAGTCATACACCATTTCTTTTCCTCATATGATGTAACAATCGCAGGACAGGAGGAAACAGCATATGCGGAAAAGAGTGTATACCAATTATATTGCAAAGCACATTCAATCCTATTCTCCCATCTACTCATTTATTATGGTATTGTTTGTCATGGGCATTATTTTCGGGGCAGTGATCGTTAATAGTCTATCCGTGGTTCAAAAGGAAGATCTATTCTATTATTTAACGCATTTCTTTGGACAAGTTGCGGATGGCAAAACTGGATCGGCAGAAGAATTATTAAAGCTCAGTTTCTTTCATAATGTCAAATTTACAGGGTTAATGTGGATATTGGGCATTTCCATTATCGGGTTTCCCTTGATTTTGATTCTTCTTTTCCTGAAAGGGGTAGTTGTCGGCTTTTCCGTAGGTTTTTTAGTAAACCAAATGGGCTGGCACGGGTTATTGCTCGCTTTCGTGACACTATTGCCCCAAAATTTGTTGTTTATCCCTGTTTATATATTTATAGCGGTCATTTCAACCGCATTCTCAATTAAACTGATGAGAAAAATTTTTATCAGGCAGGGGTTCTCCTTTTATTTTGTACCTGAATTTGCACGCTACTCTTTATCCTTTATTGCAGCTATGGCTGTGATAACACTGGCTGCAAGCATTGAAGCGTTCGTTGCTCCTGTACTGATGAAGTCCATTATCGTTTCCATATCTTCTTAATATTTTTGGGTGCGTTCGTCTCCCTGTAATTATAATCATTTTAATTTGATTATTATTCGAAATCTGCTATAATAAAATGCATGGTGGCGAGGGAGGAACGTTTGATGGAAAGTCGGATTAATCGGATAAAAAAACAATTGCATTCCGCAAGCTATAAGCTCACTCCCCAGCGTGAAGCCACGGTTAGGGTGCTGCTTGAACATGAAGACGATCATTTAAGTGCAGAAGATGTCTACCTGCTTGTGAAAGACAAATCTCCGGACATTGGTCTCGCAACCGTCTATAGAACCCTTGAACTGTTGACTGAATTAAAAGTGGTTGACAAAATTAATTTTGGTGACGGGGTTTCAAGATATGACTTGAGGCAGGAAGGTGCGGATCACTTTCATCATCACTTAATTTGCATTGAATGCGGAACAGTGGATGAAATACAGGAAGATCTGCTCGGAGATGTTGAAAAGATTGTTGAACATGATTTTAATTTTAAAATCAAGGACCACAGGCTTACGTTTCATGGAATCTGCTGGCGGTGCCACGATAAAGTGGAAAATGAACAAAAAGAAATGGCTTCCAGCCAGGAATAAACGACACTCATCCTCACTGTAAAGGATGGGTTTTTTGTTTGTTATTAAGATTGGTTTGAGAAATGTTAACCGAACATGTTCGAACAGCATCCCGGGGCTGCAATCATGAATGAAATGTTTACCCCCTATAGTACTGCTTTTGGCTGTTCATATTCTATGATACTTAACAATCATGTTCGGTGGCTCTCAAAACATCATGCCCCTAAAACATGACACTGCGGTTTAATTCATGTATAAAGTTGGACAACTTTTGCATATCATGTATTACTGGTACAAAATTGTCCGACTATATGAAAAGGGTTTGATAACTTTGAGAAACATGGCAAGTATGGTGTTTCAGGTGCTGAGAGTATTTATTCTTTTTGCGATATGCACAATCATGTTCTACTATGGTATGATATGGGTTAGCCAAGAGTACGAGAACTACCGAAAATACGATGAGCCAAAAGGAACGGCAGTCAAAGTGATGCAGCAGGACCATGATGAGGGGAACGATTGGGTTTCGCGCCTGTTGTTGTTTTATTTAAATGGGGAGTAGAGAAAAATGAAAGATCGTCTGCAAGATTTTATTCATTTTATGGTGATTGAAAAAGGATTATCTCAAAACACTGTCAAAGCATACGAAAGAGATCTGGCAAACTACTTGGAATACATACAAAACATGTTGGACATTCATCAATTTGATAATATTACGCGTATGCACATCATCCAATTTCTGGCGCAGCTTAAATCAGAAGGAAAATCCAGCAGAACTCTTGCCCGGCACATAGCTTCCATTCGGTCATTTCACCAGTTTCTTTTACGTGAAAAAGCAGCAAAGCAGGATCCTACCCTTCATATTGAAACACCGCAGCAGGAGAAAAACCTGCCAAAAGTGCTTTCGCTTGCTGAGGTGCAGTCTCTCTTGGAGGCACCTGATCTGACTTCCGTATTGGGGAAGAGGGATAAGGCTATGCTGGAACTTTTATATGGAACAGGAACCCGGATCAGTGAGCTGCTGGACTTAAACTTGGATGATCTTCATTTGGGCATCGGCTTTATCAGATGCAGGGGAAAAGGAAATAAAGAACGTATTATCCCGATTGGCTCAGAAGCTATTCAAGCAATGGAGGTATATCTTCAAGAATCAAGGCCAAAGCTGCGGAAAGATAAAAACCCGACAGATGCATTGTTTTTGAATCATCATGGAAACAGGCTGACAAGACAAGGATTCTGGAAAAATTTAAAAAAACTGACTGCAAAGGCTAATATTCAAAAAAAGTTAACACCTCATACCTTCAGGCATTCGTTTGCCACTCACCTTCTCGAGAATGGTGCAGATCTGCGTGCTGTTCAAGAAATGTTGGGGCATGCAGATATTTCAACTACTCAAATTTATACCCATGTGTCCAAATCACGATTAAAAGATGTTTATAAGCAATATCACCCTCGTGCTTAGCCGCTTCATAAAAGCGGTTTTTTTACCGTCTTTAAAAGGGTATGATACCTTTAGGGAAATATAAGGTTGTGTATGGAGGGATGATAATGGAGAGTTCACAATATAAGAGAGTCCATGTTATTGTGCTTGATTCTGTCGGAATAGGTGAAGCACCTGACGCAAAAGATTTTAATGATCTGGGTGCAGATACCCTCGGAAATATTGCAGAGAAGGTCAATGGACTGAAAATGCCGAATATCGGGAGACTTGGATTGTCAAACATAAAGGAAATCAAAGGGATTAAAAAAGCGGAAATCCCCCTTGCTTTTTATACAAAAATGCAAGAGGCTTCCCGGGGCAAAGATACGCTGACAGGTCATTGGGAAATTATGGGTCTCATTACAAGTCATCCGTTTAAAGTATTTCCCAATGGCTTTCCTGAATTATTGGTTACAAGGCTGGAAGAAGCTTCTGGAAGAACAGTGATTGGCAACGTACCGGCAAGCGGTACGGAAATTATTGAGAGACTGGGTCCCGAGCATATGAAAACCGGAAGTTTAATTGTTTATACTTCTGCGGATTCCGTTTTGCAGATTGCTGCCCACGAGGATATCATTCCTCTTAATGAGCTGTACCACATCTGCGAACAGGCCAGAGAGCTGACAAGGAACGAGGAGTTTAAGGTTGGGCGGGTGATTGCCCGGCCATTCGCAGGAACTCCGGGTCATTTCCACCGGACCGGAAATCGCAGGGATTATGCATTGAAGCCATTTGACCGCACTGTTATGAACGAGCTGAAAGATCGGAATTTTGATGTGATAGCGATCGGGAAAATTTATGATATTTATGATGGTGAAGGTATTACACAATCGATGAGAACAACATCAAATATGGAAGGAATGGATCAGCTTGTCCGAGTGATGGATGAAGATTTCATAGGACTTAGTTTTACAAACCTGGTGGATTTTGATGCGAAATTCGGCCATCGCAGAAATCCGGAGGGATATGCGGAGGCATTGGAACAATTTGATGCTCGGATTCCGGAGATTTTAGACAGGATGCGCACTGATGATTTATTGATCATTACAGCGGACCATGGAAATGATCCAACTCATCATGGAACGGACCATACAAGAGAATACGTGCCTTTACTTGTGTACTCTAAGCGGTTTAACAAAGGGAAAGAGCTTCCGGTCCGAAAAACATTTGCCGATGTCGGTGCAACGATTGCTGATAACTTTGGCATTCGATGGAATGGGGCAGGGGACAGCTTTCTCCCCTTATTGACCACTGATAGCTAAGAAGGAAAGAATTCATGACTATATCTGAAGACCAGGGTGTCAGGCCCGGGTCTTTTTTTTATTTTAAAGTATAAAAAAACCCTTCCGGGACAGAATGGTGATAGTTGGTAATCATTACCGTTTTTACTAAAAATATGGAGGGGTTAGGATGAAAAGGCCAGCTGTTTTCTTATGTTCTTTTTTGCTCATATTTTCTCTAATAACACAGCCCGCTTTAGCTGAAGAGAAGGAAAAGGAACTGGCGGATGATTCAAAGTCAGCCATTTTAATAGAAAGGGATACAGGGACCATTTTGTACGATAAGAACAGCCATGAAAAGCTTCCTCCTGCATCCATGACAAAAGTGATGACGATGCTGCTGATTATGGAAGCGCTGGATAGCGGACAGATTTCGATGGATGAAAAAGTTCGTACAAGTGAGTATGCTGCTTCCATGGGCGGGTCACAAATTTTTCTGGAGCCCGGGGAAGAAATGACGGTAGAGGAAATGCTGCTGGGCATTGCTATTGCATCTGCCAATGATGCTTCCGTAGCAATGGCCGAAAAGATTGCCGGGACAGAGGAAGCTTTTGTCGCCAGAATGAATGAGCGGGCAAAGGAGCTAGGGCTTAAAAACACAAAATTTCAAAACCCGACAGGTTTGTCAGCCAAAGACCATTACAGTACGGCACATGATATGGCGATTATGGCAAAAGAGCTCCTTAAATATGAGGGAATTACTGATTTCACAAAGCAATACGAATCTTATTTAAGGGAGGATTCGGATAAGAAGTTTTGGCTTGTCAATACAAACAAGCTTGTCCGCTTCTATCCAGGAGTAGACGGCCTGAAAACAGGATTTACGAGCGAAGCAAAATATTGTCTGACTGCAACGGCCAAAAAAGACGGGATGCGCGTGATTGCTGTCGTATTCGGAGCACCCACATCGAAAAGCCGAAATGCGCAGATTACTAAAATGCTGGATTATGCATTTTCCCAATATTCCTCTCATTCATTGTATAAAAAAGGAGAGAACCTTGGAAAAGTGAAAGTAAGCAAAGGACATGTAAAAGAGATCCACGCGCAGACCAGTGAACCGATCTCTATTTTGACAAAAAAAGGCGAAAAAATCACAGACTATTCTACTGAAGTAAAACTGAATAAAAATATTAAAGCACCTGTTAAGAAGGGGGATACTGTCGGCAAAATCATCATTCAAAAAGATGGAAAGCAGCTGGCTGAATCCGAATTAATTGCTGGAAAAAACGTCAAAAAGGCATCTTGGTGGCAGCTGTACAAAAGATCGTTTGGTCTGTTTACTCAAGCGAAATGATGAAAATTCCATAAGATTAGCGAATCACTTCTAGTTTTGTCATGAAGAAGGATTCGAGTGCATGGGTGTAGAATCACTCCCTATACGATTCATAAGGAGGCCATGCATGTGGGGTTAAGTATTGACATAGAAGTGATGGAGGACGTTTTATGTATCCGTCTTTCCGGAGAATTGGATCATCATACATCTGAAGATTTACGCAGCAGAATTACGGAAGCAATTGAAAAACATGATATTATGCATCTCGTCTTAAATCTGGAGAAGCTGACCTTTATGGACAGTTCAGGACTCGGTGTGATCCTTGGAAGATACAAGCAAATTAAAATGAGACAGGGAGAGATGGTTGTGTGTTCCATTTCTCCCCCAGTCAAACGGTTATTTGAAATGTCCGGTCTATTCAAAATCATCCGTTTGGAGTCTTCAGAAAAATTTGCACTTGAAAGATTGGGGGTTGCCTGATATGAGAAACGAGATGCAAATTCAATTTAGTGCACTCAGCCAAAATGAATCCTTTGCAAGGGTTACAGTTGCCGCGTTTATTGCACAGCTGGATCCAACTCTCGATGAAATGACTGAGATCAAGACCGTCGTATCAGAAGCTGTTACCAATGCCATTATACACGGGTATGAGCAGAATCCTGCCGGAATTGTTACTATTTCAGCTGTAATCGAAGATGGAAAAATCGACTTGGTGATTAAAGATACGGGTGTCGGTATTTCAGACATTGATGAAGCCAGGCAGCCGTTATTTACCACAAAGCCGGAAATGGAACGGTCAGGAATGGGGTTTACCATTATGGAAAACTTTACGGATCACCTGGAAATCCAATCCGAGCCAGGGACAGGCACAACGATACGTTTAATTAAGTATGTAACGAAAAATAAAGCGTTGTGCAATTAAGGAGCCGCGCCTATGGATGTGGAACTTAAGAAAGACTCAAGCAAATCGTTTTTAACGGATGAAGAGGTGAAAGAGTATATCAGAAGAAGCCAGGATGGAGATCAGGAAGCGCGGGATCTTCTCGTGGAAAAAAACATGAGACTCGTTTGGTCTGTCGTTCAGCGCTTCTTAAACAGGGGTTACGAACCGGATGATCTATTCCAGATTGGAAGCATTGGACTGTTAAAATCTGTTGATAAGTTTGACCTCTCCTATGATGTGAAATTCTCCACTTATGCTGTTCCTATGATTATTGGAGAAATCCAGCGGTTTATCCGGGATGATGGTACGGTGAAGGTAAGCCGTTCCTTAAAAGAACTAAGCAATAAAATTAGAAGGTCAAAAGATGAATTGGCAAAAAACCATGGCAGGGTACCAACCGTATCGGAGATTGCGGAGTATTTGGAAGTCCCGGTGGAAGATGTTATTTTGGCACAAGATGCAGGGCGCACGCCGGCATCGATCCATGAAACTGTGTATGAAAATGACGGCGATCCAATTACCTTAATGGATCAGCTGTCGGATCATAATGAACATAAGTGGTTTGATAAAATCGCTTTGGAGGAGGCTATCAGAGATCTGGATGAGCGTGAGCGCCTCATTGTTTATCTGAGATATTATAAAGACCAAACGCAGTCTGAGGTAGCTAAGAGACTGGAAATTTCACAAGTGCAAGTTTCCCGTCTTGAAAAAAAGATATTGGAACAAATGAAAGATCGCATGGATACTTCCTGAACGGGAAGATCCATGCGATTTTTTATGTTTACATGCATGGCCGGAACAACAATGTAGCATACTATCTCATACACAAATGATGCAGGAAGTGGAATGATGGAGAACTCAATCTATCTTCAAATGAAACACCGATTGAAAATAAAAAGGGGCGATATATTAAAGCTCCAGGACATAGCTCATATCATTGTTCCTGAAGGGTTGAAGGACCTGCATGAAATCACGGTACTGAAAAATACATCTAACATTGAAAAAAAATTTTTTGTACTGGATGTCATTTCAGTTGTCCGTAAAATAAAGCGGCGTTATCCTGATGCAGACATTCAAATTATTGGACCGACTGAAACGATTTTTGAAATGGAAGAGCAAAGAAAAAAAGCTTCGCCGCTGTTATTTGCCCTTGTCTGGCTTTTGCTGTTTATCGGATCAGGACTTGCAATTATAAACTTTCATGAGGAAACAAGCATGCAGGCCATGCATCAAAAGATTTATTGGATGATGACCGGAAAGATGAACTCGACTCCCTATATTGTTCAAATTCCTTATTCGTTGGGACTTGGAGTTGGGATGGTTTTATTTTTTAACCATGTTTTCAAAAAAAGAATCAACGAAGAGCCCAGTCCGCTGGAAATTGAGATGTTTAATTACCAGCAAGATTTGGATCAATATGTAGTTTTGAATAAGCATAAAGAAAGCGCGAAATATCATGACGATCCTTAAATCGATTGCGGTGATCTTCGTCGGGCTTTCCGGCGGGATTGCTGTAGGAATTGGCTTTGTCGCCTTTTTAACTGTTCTTGGTATCATCCCGCGCCTGACGCAGCTCACAAAAACGGGTGAGTATATTCATGTTTATGAATGGGCGGTTATATTCAGCGTCGTTTTGGCAAGTTTTGCTGATCTAAATAATATATCCGTTCCGGTTGGAGCTGCATTTTTGATTCCTGTCGGATTTGCCAGCGGGATGTTTATAGGTATGCTTGCTGCTGCTCTTACAGAGGTTTTGAATGTACTGCCCATTATGTCGAAAAGAATAGGAATGGACGGTATGTTAATTACTTTATTAATGGGACTGGTACTCGGCAAACTGGTGGGTTCGTTGTTTCAATGGCTTTTTTTCGCCAATTATTAAAGAGCCTCTGGAAAGGAGTTGCTTGAATGAAAAATCAGGCCGAAAAGAACTTTAAGGAGATTCCGGAAGATCTTGATGTTTTGGAGAAATATTATGAAGAAAGAGTGGGGCTGGGAACCAGCTTTGATATTGGTATCCGAAAGCTCGTCATTTTGAAAACAAACATTCACTTTTACTATGTCAACGGGCTTTGTGATACCGCTTTTATCATAGAGTTGATCAAAGAGCTTGTGGAGTTAAACGAACGGGAAAAGCCTGCCAAAAATGTATTTGATATCGTACAGAACAGGCTCGTTCATGAATCAGTGGAAACAGCAAAAACAATAGATGAAATGACTGATCAGGTGTTGTCGGGCTTATTGGCCATTGTGGTAGAAGGTGAAAAGCGCGCAATTATTGTAGATGTCCGGAGTTATCCGGGCAGGACCCCGGAAGAGCCGGATACTGAAAAAGTTGTCAGGGGATCCCGGGATGGCTATGTTGAAAATATTATCATGAATACTGCCCTGACAAGACGGCGGATCAGAGATGAAAATTTACGGTTTGAAATTTTCAAGGTAGGCGAAAGATCAAAGACTGACATTGCCATCGGTTATATTGAGGATGTTGCCAATCCGCAGTTAATCGAAACGATTAGAAAAGAAATTAAAGAAATAGATATTGATGGTATTTCCATGACCGATAAAACTGTCGAGGAATATTTAATGAAGCAGGGATACAATCCCTATCCGCTTGTCAGGTATACGGAAAGGGCGGATGTGGGGGCGATGCATCTGCTCGAAGGCCATGTGTTAATTTTTATAGATACATCTCCCAGTGTCATGATTGCGCCTGCCACTTATTTTCACCATGTTCAGCATGCCGAAGAATACCGCCAGTCCCCTGCTGTTGGGACATTTGTCCGATGGACAAGATTTCTTGGAATTTGGGCTTCTATCTTTGTATTGCCATTGTGGTTTTTGTATTCAATCGAGCCTTCTCTGCTTCCGGAGAACCTTTCGTATATTGGTCCCAATAAAGAATCGGATGTCCCTTTAATCGTCCAGCTGCTGATTGCGGATTTGGGGATTGAATTTCTGAGGATTGCAGCCATTCATACACCTACACCGCTTTCAACCGCCATGGGATTAATTGCCGCTGTATTAATCGGACAGATCGCGGTAGATGTCGGCTTATTCCACTCTGAAGTGATCCTCTATGTATCCGTTGCGGCCATAGGTACATTTGCCACCCCAAGTTACGAGTTAAGTGTGGCTAATAAAATGATTCGAATGGGCTTGCTCATCTTGGTCGCCTTGTTTAAAGTACCGGGGCTTATTGTGGGCATCACAATTTATATCTTATATCTGGTGTCTTTACGGCCTTTAAATGCGCCTTATATGTGGCCGTTGCTTCCGTTCAGTCCGAAGGCTTTTCTACACATTCTGATCAGGCGTTCAGTGCCTGGAAGTATCTTGCGGCCAAGCATAGTACACCCGCGGAATCGTTTTCGCCAGCCGCATAACAAGTCATAAGACCATTGCAGAAATGCACCAATTATGATAAAGTTATGCTTACTTAATAGGGTTTGTATATCTATAAAGCAATCGGTGTACAACCGATTGCTTTGTTGATTGTAGATGCCAGTAAGGGGGAATAAGATGTACTTACACGGGACAGCATCTGTGAATGGAGAGGGCCATCTTGAAATTGGCGGATGCGATACGGTAGAACTAGTGGAAAAATACGGAACACCATTATATGTATATGATGTAGAATTAATCCGAAGCCGGGCACGATCCTTTAAAAAAATGTTTGATAAGCATGGCGTTAAATCGCAGGTTGCATACGCAAGTAAAGCGTTCTCCTCCATTGCCATGCTTCAGCTGGTTCATGAAGAAGGACTGTCGTTGGATGTGGTATCCGGCGGAGAATTATATACGGCAATTGCTGCAAATTTCCCTTTGGAAAAGGTGCATTTTCATGGAAATAACAAGAGTGAAGAAGAACTGGAAATGGCACTGGAGTATCAGATCGGCTGTATTGTCGTAGATAATTTCCACGAGCTTCATATGCTCCACCATTTATGCCAGGAAAGAAACCAACATGTCAATATTCTGCTTCGAGTTACCCCGGGGATTGAAGCTCATACACATGATTATATTCTGACAGGACAGGAAGATTCCAAATTTGGCTTTGACCTGGAAAACGGACAGGCAGAAACAGCACTCGCTGTCGCTTTGGAAAGCGGATATCTCAACGTTTTGGGAACCCATTGCCATATTGGATCACAGATCTTTGAAACATCGGGTTTTATCCACGCAGCAAAAAAAGTTTTGGAAAAACTGAGCGAGTGGAAAAATGAATATCAGTTCACTCCAAAAGTATTAAATCTTGGCGGCGGATTTGGGATCCGTTACACTGAGGAAGACAAACCTCTTCTGCCGGAACAGTATGTAGAAGAACTGATCACGGAAGTCAGAAAGGAAACAAAACGCCTTTCCATGCCTATGCCGGAGATTTGGATTGAGCCGGGCAGATCACTTGTGGGGGATGCTGGAACCACTTTATATTCGATCGGCTCCAAAAAAGAGGTCCCAAATATACGGAAGTATATTGCTGTTGACGGAGGAATGAGTGATAATATAAGGCCTGCTTTGTATGATGCAAAATATGAAGCCGTTTTGGCTAACCGCGTTCATGATAAGCAGGATGACATCGTCTCGATCGCAGGCAAATGCTGTGAATCCGGAGATATGCTCATTTGGGATTTACCTCTTCCGGAACCGGGATCCAATGACATTTTAGCCGTATTTTGTACAGGTGCTTACGGGTATGCGATGGCCAATAACTATAACCGTATTCCAAGACCTCCGGTTGTTTTTGTGGAGAATGGAAAAAGCAGGCTTGTGGTCAAGCGAGAAACATATGAAGATTTAATCAGGCTGGATGTTCCATTTAATGAAAAATCCACGATATAGCCCTGTTATCAGCCAAAAGTTTGCGAAAAACAACAAATACCGGTAAAATGATCGATGTTGATGATAAGCTGGCAAATAGATCATGATGAAAGTGAAGTGTTTGTTTTTGCGCAAAAGCAATATCACGCTGTTTATCATTTTGTTGGCAATGTCGCTTGTATGGGGGATTATATACTGGCTTTTTATTGTACCAAATAAATAAAGAAGCGATGAAAGAAAACGTATTGATGAGGGGTTAGTCATGTTAATTCGCTATAAAAAAGCCTACGAAAAAATTGCAATGGGCCTCCTGTCTTTTATGCCCAATGTGAAAGATTTAAAAAAGCTTCAACAGACGATGAAGCAATATGAGGAAGATGGCAACAGGCAGCTTTATCTGTGGAAAGCAGATGATGATATCATCGGACTGCTTGGAGCATATATTGATGATGACACCATTGAAATCCAGCATATTTGTGTCACTCCTTCCCATCGCCACGAAGGAATTGGAAAATGTATGGTAAAGGCACTAAAAGATCTCCATTCAAACAAGCAGCTGAAACCCAATGAAGATACAGTAGCCTTTCTTGAAAAGTGCAAATTTCTAAAGGACGAAGAAAACCCGGATGAGTAATCTTATCCGGGTTTAATAATTGTGGAGTCCTGTGAGATACTGGGTATTTTCTTTCTTAACACATGTTTATGAATGATCTCTTCATGAAAATCATCTTTATTGCCCCAAATCCACCCACAAGAACGAACACGTTCTTTGCAAACAGTCAGCAATTCCAGATCGATAATGGGCAGGTCTTTGGCTTGGTAGGGGAGATCCGCCTGGATTTCCATATAACTTTGCTGAATCATTATGATTAGCTCACGATGATCCAGTCCAAGCGAATGAACTTCCGCTTTCCTTTGAATGAAGATGTTATAAGCCTTATCCATCATTTTATAAGCACCTTTTTTATTCCCCCGGCGATAATGGTAAAAGCCAACAGCCACCTGAATGAGGCCAACCCATACAGAGCCTTTTTCCGTTCCACTTCGCTTCCAATGTTCCTCCAATATTTCGTGGCATTCAAAAAAATCCCTGTCCCCATGAAAATGGGTGAGAAACTCGATATATGGCAAAGGAAAGATCACCAGTGAAAACTCCTTCCGTATACAATGAAATGATCAGTATGTCCAATAGATCTAATGGTTTATTTCTAAAATAGTACCATTTAATAATGAAAGTATTGTATGATGATAATGTAGAAATATCAATGTTTATGTCGAAATTGGTGATATGGGATGTCATACCAAATAAAAACTGAAGTGTTCGAAGGCCCGCTGGATCTTCTCCTGCATCTAATCAAGCGGATGGAAATTGATATTTATGATATTCCAATGGCAGAAATAACGGACCAGTATCTCTTATATATTCATACCATGCAGGAGATGGAACTGGATCAAGCGAGTGAATATCTTGTCATGTCAGCAACTCTTCTTTCCATCAAAAGCAGGATGCTGCTTCCTCAAAGAGAAGAGGTTTCCGGTGATGATCTTCCGGAGGAAGAAGAGGATCCCAGAACGGAGCTTGTGGAGCAATTAATAGAATATAAGAGGTTTAAAGAAGCTGCTTTCCTTTTCCAGCAAAAAGAAAGTGAGAGAAGCGAAATATTCACAAAGCCGCCAAGTGACCTGTCCCGTTTTATAGAGGAAACAACTAAGCTCCAGTCAGGAACTGTAACGGTTTATGATATGATTGGCGCCTATCATAAGCTATTGCGCAGAAAGAGAATCCGCCAGCCATTAACCGCAAAAGTAGCGAGACCAGAAATCACAATTGAACAGCGTATGAAAGAGTTATTGTATAAACTGGAACATAGTGAAACGGCAGTCTGTTTTTCATCTTTTTTTCCTTTTGCAGACAAGCATATGATCATTATAACATTCCTGGCTATACTTGAGTTAATGAAGAGAAATAAAATTGAAGTATGGCAGAGACATCATTTTGAAGACATCTATTTATTTACGAGAGAGGAGCAATTGATTCTTGAAAGCAGTTAATCATAAGGCGGCGCTCGAAAGCCTGTTGTTTGCTGCTGGAGATGAAGGTTTGACGCTGAAGCAAATAGGGCTGGTGCTGGAAGTATCAGAAAAAGAGGCGGAACAGCTCATTGAGGCTCTTCTGAATGATTATGAATCCGATGATAGCAGAGGATTGACTATCGAACCCTTAGCAGGAACTTATCAGCTTGTCACAAAACGGAACTGCTCCGATGTGCTGAAAAAGATGGTTCAGAATCCTCAAGCCCATTCAATTTCTCAGGCAGCATTAGAGACATTGGCGATCATCGCCTATAAACAGCCGATCACCAGAATAGAAATTGAAGAAATCCGGGGTGTCAACACAGATCGCCCTCTCAGAACACTGCTATCCAAAGGGCTGATTCGAGAGGCTGGGCGGCGACAAGGAATTGGCAGAGCTATTTTATATGCCACTACCCGGGAATTCCTGGACCACTTTGGTTTAACAGATTTAAAAGAACTTCCTCCATTGCCGGAGCCCGTCACCGAAAAAACAGCACTTAAGGGTGCAGGTCCGCTCTTTGATATCAAATGACATAACAGTGGAAAAAATGATTCCTTGTATGGGATCATTTTTTCTTTTTCCCATGTGTTGACAGGGCCATTTTTCTGCATGTACCCCGGTCAAATCTCATCAAGTGGTGAATTTATTTTTTATTCATATCAACTTGTCCGGTGCATAGACTTGTACAAACAGGGAAAGGGGCGGAAGGATGTCTTCATGGAAAGGAATACCACTGATTTTTATAAGCATCATATTGATGCTCGCCGCCTTTTCAAAAAAAGGTGACCCGGATTTTGATGTCAGTGCTGAAAGTGCAGTTTTAATGGAGCAAGACTCCGGACGGGTACTTTATGAAAAAAAAGCTGATGAAGTCCGGCGCATCGCTTCGATCACAAAAATTATGACGGCAGTATTGGCCATTGAATCGGGAAAGATGGACGAAACCGTCAGAGTGAGCCGTTCAGCAGCCTTTGCTGAAGGATCATCGATCTATCTTAAACCCGGGGAAAGAATCAAACTAAGGGATCTGGTATATGGGCTGATGCTTCGTTCGGGAAATGATGCAGCAAATGCTATAGCAGAACATTTAGGCGGGAGCATCGAGGGTTTTGCCTTCATGATGAATTCGAAAGCCGAAGAAATCGGTATGACAAATACCTTCTTTTCAAATCCTTCCGGTTTGGACAGTCATGAGAAACATTATTCAACCGCCTATGATATGGCTCTTCTTATGCGGTATGCGATGCAAAACGAAACCTTTAGAGAAATATCAGGGACTAAGTTTTATACTCAGAAACATGAAGAGGGCGCTCGCTACTGGAGAAATAAGAACAGGCTGCTGACTGAAAAATATAAGTATGCTACCGGCGGAAAAACAGGGTATACGAAGAGGGCCGGGAGAACGCTGGTGACAACAGCTTCCAGAAGCCATGAAAATTTAATTGCTGTGACGTTACATGCTTCAGATGACTGGAATGATCATATTGCCATGTATGAATATGGTTTTGATGAGTTTAGCATGGTAGAAGTTTTGCCGGATGGAGTTATAAAGGATGTGCAGCCCTTTGAAGGAAAGAGAGAGCTGTATATTAAGCACCCTGTACGATTTCCACTAATGAAAGAAGAATATTCTGATATCCGGATTGAATATACATTGCTTCCGCCAAAGGAAATGAAAAAGGTAAAGGATGATATGGTCGGGAGGGCCGTGATTTACTTTGAAAACAAGGAAGTGCGCACTATTCCTGTTTACCTGGCGGAGGAAGATAACCGGGAAAGTAAGTCCTGGATAAAAAAGCTGCGGGATTTATTCTTCCTTCGTACGGATGTGATGCTTCGATGATCAATATCATCTGGGTAACCATGACAGTGATTGGTCTTCTTTTTGCTGCAGTAAACGGAAAAATGAAAGAAGTGAACGAAGCGATTTTTCACTCAGCCAATGAGGCGGTAACTCTTTGTATAGGATTGATCAGTGTGCTTGTGTTTTGGCTGGGTATGATGAGAATTGCACAAGATGCGGGTCTTCTTCAAAAGTTGTCCAATATATGTAAACCGATGATTATGAAACTTTTCCCGGAAGTTCCGAGTGACCACCCGGCTGTGGGATATATTTTATCCAATATTATTGCCAATATGTTCGGGCTTGGAAATGCAGCCACTCCCCTTGGGATCAAAGCGATGGAGCAGCTGAAAGAGTTAAATGGCGGCAAGCCCTATCCAAGTCGTTCGATGATAACGTTTCTTGCACTGAATACTTCCGGGTTCACACTGATTCCCACGACTGTGATCGCCATCCGAATGAATTACAATTCTGCCGGACCGACAGACATTGTTGGAACAACGCTGGTTGCCACTGTTTGCGCTACGGCCGGAGCCATAATTGTAGACAGGTACTTCTATCATCGGCGGACTAAAAAGGGAGATAAGTAAAATATGCAATTGATTTCGGTCTTCTCATTGTGGATTGTTCCGGTCATGATTGCGGTCATTTTGCTGTATGGAACATGGAAGAGGATTCCTACTTATGAATCATTTGTAGAAGGCGGCAAAGAGGGAATTAAAATTGCCGTTTCTATTATACCTTTTTTAGTAGGGATGCTGGTTGCCATAACTGTCTTTAGAGCCTCGGGAGCATTGGATTTCTTTATAGGCCTTGTAAAACCTGTTCTGGATCTGGTGGGGGTACCTTCGGAAGTTGTCCCGCTTGCACTCGTACGGCCGATCTCAGGTACAGCGGCTCTAGGTATGATGAGCGATATTATATCTGTCCATGGGCCTGATTCACTTATAGGAAGAATGGCCTCAACGATTCAGGGAAGTACTGATACAACCTTCTATGTTTTAACTGTTTATTTTGGGGCAGTGGGCATCAAAAAAATGGGGGATGCTCTCAAAGTCGGCCTTATTGCAGATGTAATCGGCATCGCTGCCGCTATAACGATAGTGACTATTTTGTTCGGCTCATAAGCCGGACTTTTTTTATTGGAAACATGTTGGAGGATTGGGTGCAGCTTAGCCCCGGCGGACAGAATGTCTCAGTCCCCAACAATGTCACAGGACAAGGAAAGCAGTGTTACATCCCATGAAAGATCAATGCCTGCTTTTTCGAAATGCCGGCCTGCAGCGTCGTATTCCTTTAACTCATCGTGATTCCTTCAGCTGTGAACTGATGAACAGGATGATTGCACTTTGTGTGTCTCAAAGAGGAGGTGTAACTGTCGGCTGCAGCCATTTTGAACAGAGATCCTTGTAACAGAAAAATATTCTCCTCAAGCATTAATTCTTTGTTTTTGCTTTTAGGTATGCCATAATTCATACAGAAAAGCATCCTCAGAGGTGAGAATATGGAAAGATTGCAAAAGGTGATCGCCCAAGCGGGAATAGCCTCGCGCCGACAAGCCGAAAAATTAATTGTCCAGGGAAAAGTAACAGTCAATGGACAAATCGTTAAAGAATTGGGAACAAAGGTGTCTGCTGCAGACAAGGTTGAAGTAAACGGGATTCCCTTGGTAGAAGAAGAAAAGAAATACTTTTTGTTTTATAAACCGCGCGGCGTGATCAGCGCTGTTAAAGACGATAAAAACCGAAAGGTTGTAACCGATTTTTTTGACGGCATTGAGGAGAGAGTGTACCCTGTCGGCCGTTTGGACTACGACACTTCCGGTCTTTTGTTGTTGTCCAATGATGGTGAATTTACACAGTTGATGACGCATCCCAAGTATGAAATGAACAAAACTTATATTGCCAAAGTAAAAGGGATCCCTGCACGCGAAACTCTAAAAAAACTGGAAAGGGGCGTCTTGCTGGAGGACGGCAAAACAGCTCCCGCGAAGGTTAAGTTTCTCTCAGGTGATAAAAACAAAAACAGTGCAATTATTGAAATTACCATTCACGAAGGAAAAAATCGGCAAGTCCGCAGAATGTTTGACGCAGTCGGCCATCCTGTTTTAAAACTGAAAAGAGAAAGACTTGCTTTCCTGGATTTGAAAGGATTAAATGCCGGAGATTTCAGAGAGTTAACGCCACATGAGGTCAAAAAGCTGAAAGTTATGGCTCAAACAGGGCAATGATGTGTATCAGGCTGATTTTTCACATAACCTTCATATGAATCGCCAATGCATATCTTTAACAATGATATAATATATGTCGAATGATTGTGCTTGAAGGAGGATGGTTCATCCATGAGTTCTCATAACAAAGCTTCGAAAAAGAAGCGGCGGCTTATCATTAGAACAGCGATTTTAACAGTAATGACTGCCGCAGTTATTTATACGTTATACGCAAACTTTACAAAGGATGATAGATCTAAAGTTGCTGCTGGCTCAATGGCTCCGGACTTTGTTTTGGAGGATATGAATGGAGTCGATCACCAGCTGTCCGAGTATAAGGGAAAAGGGGTATTTTTGAATTTTTGGGGTACATGGTGCAAGCCGTGTGAAAGAGAAATGCCTTATATGAACAACCAATATCATATATATAAGGATCAAGGTGTTGAAATATTGGCGGTGAACGTCGGCGAGCCGGAATTTCTTATTGATAAATTTATAAAAAAGCATGATCTGGACTTTCCGGTTTTAAAAGATGAGAATAAAGATATTATGAATATGTATGGAGTGATCAACTTGCCGGCAACACTTTTGGTTGATCCTGAAGGAAAGGTCATAAAAGTGGAGGAAGGCGAGTTGACGGAAAGAAAAATCCAGGAAATGATGGAGAGTATTAAACCTACTAAGGGGAGCTAACGATTGATGAATGAAGTAAAATGTGTCTGCGGCCACGTGAACCCGCAAGGTACCATTCTTTGTGAATCTTGCGGGCGTGCGCTGACTGAAGAAGCAAGACAGGCAAACCTGCATGATATGCGTTATGAAGGAAGCGCACGCCGGTCGCAAACATACAATAGAACATTTATAGATAAAATTTGGAATTTCTTTTCGTCGGTCAAAGTGGGGATCTGGCTGATTGTCATTACCCTCATTGCATCAGCGTTAGGGACCATTTTACCGCAGGCCATGTACATACCTCCCACGGCTGACCCGTCCGAATATTATGGCGAACATTACGGAATTTTTGGCCAAGTGTATTATTTGCTCGGTTTTCATAATTTATACAGCTCCTGGTGGTATTTGCTTCTGATTGCTTCAATAGGTGTTTCACTTGTCATATGCAGCCTGGACAGAGTAATCCCTTTATACAGGGCATTAAAAAACCAGCGTGTGGACCGCCACGAGGGATTTTTGAAACGTCAACGACTATTCAACCGCAAAGACATCCAAGTGACGGATGCGGATATAGAGAAATTCAAAAAAGGGCTGAAAGACAAGAGATATAAGATCAGAGTCAAAGACGGTAGCATTCTTGCAGAAAAGGCAAGGTTTTCTAGATGGGGCCCGTATGTAAACCATATTGGTCTGATCATCTTCCTTATCGGGGGAATGCTGCGTTTTGTTCCCGGGATGTATGTTGACGAAGTTTTATGGCTTCGGGATGGAGAAACGAGGACTATACCCGGAACAAATAATGAATATGTTCTGGAAAACAAAAAATTCACGGTTGAGTTTTATGATGCGGAAAAAGATGGTGAGGTGTTTCAGCCTGCTTTGGATAAGGCCGGTCCTGTAGTGAAAGAATTCCAATCGGATGTTGTGCTTTACCAGCGGGACCCCGATGCTACACTGGGGACCGGTGATGATCTTGTTAAAGTGAAAGAACACAAAATTCGTTTAAATGAACCTCTCAAATTTGATGATTACGCAATTTATCAGGTAGATTTTAAACAGGATGAATTTCAGTCCATGACCTTTGCACTTACGGACAAAGAAGAAGAAAAGGAAATAGGGGAAGTAACTATTGATTTGTTTGACCCGCAGGACAGCTATGATTTGGGCAATGGATATAAAGTAGAGCTGATCGGGTATTATCCGGATTTTTCAGGTTTTGCCGAAAACGGGGAGCCGCAGACAGATTCCCCCAATCCCAATAATCCTGCTTTTTTGTTTAAAATGATTTCACCTGAACACCCTGACGGCGAAGTGAGCTTTACGGCGATAAGACAAACGGTGGAACCCCTAGGGGAAACTGAGTATAAGATGGCATTTAAAGGAATTGATACCAGAAATGCAACAGCTCTTACTGTCAGAAAAGATATGACACTATGGATTCTGGCTGTAGGAGGGGCGATTTTCCTCCTGGGTGTAATCCAGGGTTCATTTTGGATGCATCGCCGGATCTGGCTGCAGAGGAAAGACGGCGAAATTTTAATCGCAGGCCATACGAATAAAAACTGGTATGGATTAAAACAGGACATCACCCATATTATTTCGGGTACATCCATACCTGATGTAATAGACCAGACAGATGAAAATAAGGGAAAGAAAGTAGGAATTCATAATGACAGGACTAGTTCAAATAAGCAGTAACCTTCTCTATACTGCTTTTATTTTATATCTTGTCGCCACCTTCCTTTTCAGCGGTGCTATCCGGGACAAAAAGGGAAGGGAAAAGATGACGGGTGTCAATCGCTGGGCAAGGCTTGCAATCATTGTTACAGTGATTGGCTTTCTATCACAACTGGGGTACTTTATCACCCGCTGGATTGCTGCCGGCCATGCGCCTGTAAGTAATCTGTTTGAGTTTACAACTTTTTTCGGAATGATGATCGTCGGAGCGTTCATTCTTCTCTATTTTATCTATAAGCTCAATGTGCTGGGATTGTTTGCACTTCCTGTTGCTGCACTTTTAATTGCTTATGCCAGCATGTTTCCCAGAGAAGTCAGTCCGCTTATTCCGTCTCTTCAAAGCCATTGGCTCCATATACACGTAACTACAACGGCAGCAGGACAGGCAATTTTAGCCATTAGTTTTGTAGCGGGAATCATTTATTTATTAAAAGTGGTTGATCCCTTGGCGAAGGATAAAAGAGCTTTTTGGCTTGAAGCCATTATGTACAGTGTCGTAGCTGTAATAGCATTTATTATCATGTCCATCTCATTTAATATGGCAAATTATCAAGCCGACTTTGCATGGGTCGATAAAAATGGACAGCCTGCAGAAACCACTTATCACATGCCGGCTCTGGTTGGTCCGAATGAAGGGGAATTGCTCACCGAGGGCAAAATGAATCCGGTTGTTCATGTACCGGCCATCATCAATGCAAGCCGCTTAAACACAGTGATTTGGACAATCATAACCGGCACGATATTGTATCTGTTGATCAGGTTAATCGCACGAAAGCCTGTCAGCCTCATATTAAAGCCACTTGTCCGTAGAGCCAACCTTGATTTGTTGGATGAGATCGGCTATAGGTCTGTGCTGATTGGTTTTCCTGTCTTCACACTGGGCGGATTAATTTTTGCTATGATTTGGGCTCAAATTGCCTGGACAAGATTCTGGGGATGGGATCCAAAGGAAGTGTGGGCGTTGATTACCTTTCTCTTCTATGCAGCTTTTCTCCATCTGCGCTTATCAAGAGGATGGCATGGTGAAAAGTCTGCATGGCTTGCAGTTATTGGACTTGCAATCATATTGTTTAATCTTGTATTCGTCAACCTGATCATTGCGGGTCTACACTCTTATGCATGAAAATAAGCCCTCACATCTCAGGTGAGGGCTTTTTCTTATAAATTCAAGGTTTTTCTTATACAATAATAGTAATACTACTTTGTGATGTCGAGGGGGAAAGAACAATGGAACAGAATGTCAGTATACTGGTTGTTGATGATGAAGATCGTATTCGCCGGCTGTTAAAAATGTATCTGGAACGTGAGAACTATCAGATTGACGAAGCTGCTGACGGGAAAGAAGCCTTGGAACTGGCCATGAATAATGACTACCACTGTATTTTGCTTGATTTGATGATGCCCGAAAAAGATGGTATTGAAGTATGTAAAGAGCTCCGTGAGACCAAAGCCACACCGATTATCATGCTGACTGCAAAAGGTGAAGAAGCTAACCGAGTGCAGGGATTTGAAGTGGGGGCTGATGATTATATTGTTAAGCCGTTCAGTCCGAGAGAGGTGGTATTACGGGTCAAGGCGGTTTTAAGAAGATCTTCCCAAACAAGTTTTCTTCATACGGATCCAACTGCACGAGATATTATCGTATACCCGCATTTGTCCATTGATCACGATGCACACCGGGTAACCGCAGACGGAAAAGAAGTCAATCTGACGCCTAAAGAATATGAGCTTCTTCATTTCTTGGCTAAATCACCCGATAAAGTGTTTGACCGGGAACATTTATTAAAAGAAGTTTGGCAGTATGAATTTTTTGGTGATTTAAGAACAGTGGACACCCATATTAAGCGATTGCGCGAGAAACTGAATCGTGTCTCTGAAAAAGCAGCAGGTATGATTGTTACGGTCTGGGGAGTCGGCTATAAATTTGAGGCAGGTAATGAATGAGGCTTTGGCGCAGCGTTGTTGGAAAGCTCTGGGGTACCATTCTGCTGCTGGTTTCCTTCGTATTAATTATCCTGACCATCTTACTGATTCAGTTTTTTGAAAATTATCATGTGGATCAAATTGAAAAGAGCCTGACAGATACGGGACAGAAAATATCGGGGATTATCCAAGCGCATCGCCACGACGGGCTGGGTGAGGAAATTGTCTTTGAAATGGTCGATGACCCTGTTGGGGTGGCCATTGCTTATAATCAAAATGAGTTCCGATATTCACCGAATATAAGCGGGTCTAATATCATTCCGGACTATGTTTTTTTAAATGATGAGGATCTAAGAAAAGTTTTTACGGAAAAGACTGTGGTTATGAAGGAGCTGTCCCTTACAAACCATTACGGCACAGACAACAGGTATCAAAACTTTATTGTGTCCGGGGTGCCGCTCAGATTAGGTGAGGATAAGACAGGGGCGATTTTTACTTTTCAGTCTCTGGGGGCTTTGAAAGAAACATCGAAACAGACAGCTAATCTAATCTTATTGGCTGCAGGCATTGCTATTATTCTGACCACGATATTTGCATTCTTTTTGTCAACTCGAATTACCGAGCCGCTTAGAAAGATGAAAGAAGCCGCATTTGAATTGTCAAAAGGAAACTTTGATACAAGGGTCCCTTTTCTCAGCCATGATGAAATCGGTGAATTAGCAATTGCCTTCAACCAAATGGGAAAACGTTTGAAGTTTAACATGAATGTCCTGCGTCAGGAAAAGGAACAGCTGACCAATATTTTAAGCAGTATGGCAGATGGA
This sequence comes from Siminovitchia sediminis, assembly GCF_042680885.1. Classification (NCBI taxonomy): domain Bacteria; kingdom Bacillati; phylum Bacillota; class Bacilli; order Caryophanales; family Bacillaceae; genus Siminovitchia; species Siminovitchia sediminis. The sequence continues at coordinate 80,099 of NZ_JBHUEO010000026.1, forward strand.
GTCATGACTTTCAGCCGTGATGGCACGATTCTAATAACCAATCCTCCTGCCGAGAAATTTTTACAGCAATGGCCTGTGGACACCCAGAAAGCTCATAGCCCGGTCCCTCCTGAAATGGCCGATCTCTTACAGCAGGCGGTAGCAGACGAAAAAGAGCATACGGGAGAATTGGCGGTGAAGGGCCGGTATTATGTGGTTATCGTTAGCCCGCTTTACACGCATGATCAAAAGAACGTTCGCGGCGCGGTTGCTGTAATCAGGGATATGACGGAAGAGAGGCGCCTAGACAAGCTGAGAATTGATTTTGTTGCGAATGTTTCCCATGAACTTCGGACTCCGATAGCCATGCTTCAGGGGTATAGTGAAGCCATTATTGATGATATCGCCGGTTCTGAAGAAGAGAGACAGGAAATTATTAAGATCATCTATGATGAATCTTTGCGGATTGGGCGCCTTGTGAATGAGCTTCTGGATATGGCACGAATGGAAGCCGGCCATATCACATTAAATTTCCAAGACGTGGATGCCGGGGAATTTGTTCGGCGAATAACATCAAAATTTCAAGCCCTGGCCCGCGATAACAAGGTGGAACTTGCCAGCCATATAGAGCAGGAAGGAATCATGATTTCTATAGACCCGGATAGAATTGAACAAGTGCTCACCAATTTAATTGATAATGCGATGAGGTATACTCATGAACATGGGCATATATATGTAAAACTTGCGCGGGTGAAAAACGGCATCACCATTTCGGTAGAGGATGACGGGACAGGTATTCCTGAAGAAGATCTGCCATTTATCTTTGAACGCTTTTACAAAGCGGATAAAGCCAGAACAAGAGGAAGAGCCGGTACAGGACTTGGACTGGCTATTGCCAAAAATATTGCCGAGGCACACCATGGCCAGTTATCCGTTTCGAGCAGATTGAGAGCAGGGACAACGTTTACACTATTTTTGCCTTACAAAAAATTGAATCAATCTGTTGAAGTTTGACGCTTAATCTTGTTTCACGCGTAACACTTGATTTGATTGAGCCGCACTTTCTATTGTAAAGTGCGGCTTTTTTGCATAAAGGGAGACTATTTTGCAAACAAATACAACCGTAGCAAAAATGTATGATCAGGGGGATTATGGATGAACAGGTGGATCATGGCCGGACTATTGGTCAGTATCATATGGTTTTATGTGGAAGAGATATCTATTGCCGCAGGGCTCGAAGATCGTATACAGACGGCAACAGGAAGCTGGGTAGTTCCCGCGGATGGAGTGGTCAGTGACGTCTTTTCTTCCAGAGGCGGTACGCACAAGGGCATGGATATTGCAGGGGCTTTACATTCACCCGTATATGCGGTTGAAGAAGGAAAGGTCATTAAGTCGTATTATTCCGATACATACGGTCATGTCGTATTTCTGAAACATTCCTATGGATTCGTGACGGTTTATGCCCATTTGCAGAAAAGGGACGTTTTACAGGGGGCAACCGTAAAAAAGGGCGAAGTGATTGGAAGCATGGGGAGCACCGGGAACTCTACCGGCAGCCACCTTCATTTTGAAGTCCATTTTGGTGACTGGACTGTAACAAAGGAAAATGCGGTAGATCCGTTTGCGATATTCGGCAATGCTTTGATCGGAGAGCAAGTATATGCATTACAGCCTTCCTTGAATCAAACAGCCGAGGCAGTTGCATCTCCCCGGCAGCTTGATAAATATATAGTACAAAAAGGTGACACGGTATGGAGTATTTCAAGAAAGCATGGTACGACCGTTGAAAAGCTGGCTGAACTAAACGGCCTGAATGAAGATAACATAATTGTGGTCAACCAAACACTAATATTAAAAGAATAATGACAAATAACTTCACATATTGAAAAGTATATTGTATAATGGGGTCAAATAACATAATGATTCATCTTCGGGGCGTGGTGAAATTCCCGACCGGCGGTAATGAGGCGAGAGCCTCTAAGCCCGCGAGCCTGAAAAGGCAGGATTTGGTGAGATTCCAAAGCCGACAGTATAGTCTGGATGGGAGAAGATGAAGGTAGCCTGCATACATTCAAAATGTAAGAATACGAATGTTTATTTGACGACGCCTAAATTCTCCCTCAAAATGAAACTTTGAGGGAGTTTTTATTTTTCGGGCAAACATGTATGGCTTACCTTTCTTCGACATGAGATGAATCTCAAAGGAGAGAGGATTTTGAAAAAGTATAATACGAAGACGTTTGTTGCAATTGGAATGCTGAGCAGTTTATCATTTGTCCTAATGTTAATCAAGTTTCCGATCCCGCCGTTCCCAGCCTATTTGACAGTTGATTTCAGTGATATCCCGGCATTAATCGCTGCTCTTATGTTCGGACCGCTTGCAGCTATTATTGTGGAATTAATTAAGAATATTATTGATTATATGATGGTGGGAAGCGAAGCGGGAATTCCAATCGGAAATTTGGCAAATTTCATGGCAGGAATCGCATTTGTTTTGCCGGCATACTATGTTTTTAAAAAGTTGAGAATCAAGTGGGGTTTGGCCGTTTCGCTGATCTTTGGAACAATATTTATGGCGGTCCTCATGAGCGTTCTAAACTATATAGCCATTCTTCCGGCATATATTCTATTGCTTGGATGGGATCCAATGACCACATCCGAGCTGCGCCAGCTCGTTGTAGCAGCCATACTTCCGTTTAATCTCGTAAAGGGATTGCTGGTTACGGTGATCTTTTTACTGATATATAGCCGTATGAGACACTGGATGAATAAGCAGACGGTTAATGTATAACACACTCTCTTTAAGATCAGGCGCAGGAATGGGGATTCCTCGCCTGATTTTTTACTGAGAACACCAACAGGAGTGCAGCTTCAAACAGCCGAGTTTCATCTTATCCGGAAATTTCGTTTAACCCGTCCAGTGTAGTGGGTAGCCATTTCCGGACCATGAGCTGATGCTACCATTTTAAACTGAGCTGTAGTTTTTCCTGAAAAATAAAAAGGGAGAGCAGCAGGCACTCTCCGAAATACTTTGGTTTATTCAAATTTTAAAGGATCGCCGTCAAATGGCTCATCGGCAATTTTTATAGATTCAGTTGGACATCCTTCAAAGGCGTCCAACATATCATCTTCTAGAATAGCTGGGACCTCTGCAATCCCTTTATTGTCATCCAGGACAACATACGACAACCCTTCATCATCATAATCATATATGTCAGGAGCTGCTGCTCCGCAAGCACCACAGGCAATGCATGTATCCTGATCCACAATTGTAAATTTGGCCATGTGTCTACCTCCTATACATTCCAACTATCTCAACGCTGTTCAAAATAGCGATCGGCAAAAAGTTGTTATCTAACCATATCTTAATCCTCCCTACACAACATTTCAACTTAAATCAGCTTTCAATATTCATGTCGAACTATTTTATCTAACAGAACATTATAGAGAACATAGTCGAAAAATTCATTTCGTGATAAAATTAAATTAGCTCGTTAACAGGTGATTTTCCGTCCGGCTTTCTGTCTAACACAGTCTTCTGGACGCAAAAGCCCATAGTCCTAAACTGCCGAAAATATACATACATAGAATGAACATGAGCGGTTATGAAAAGTGGTGCAAGATCATGCATAAAAGACAGGCTGAGCTCATTCAACAACTGACACCCAGACAATTGACATGGAATCTTTATCTTACACAGTTCATATTACTCCTGATTTCTCTGATTCTGGGACTGTTTCTTTTGGGCCAACCGTCGGATATTATGAATAGGTTTCAAGTATCCCTTCAGTGGATTTTTTGGGGAGTTATCAATGGGATGGCAGTTGTCCTCATTGATATCTTGCTGATAAAGGTATTACCGGAGAAATACTACGATGACGGCGGCATCAATCATAAAATATTTAAGACAATGCCAACATGGCACATACCCATTGTTTCCTTCGTTGTGGCTTTTTCCGAGGAACTTTTGTTTCGGGGGTTGCTCCAGACTGCATTTGGGCTTATAGCAGCAAGCCTCATATTTGCCGTTATACATGTACGTTACTGGTCACATTGGTATTTGGCTTTGAATGTACTTTTATTGAGTGTTTGGATAGGGATTGTTTATGAATTTGCCGATCAACAGCTTTGGCCGGTTATCGCCATGCATTTTACAATTGATTTTTTGTTGGGAATGTATATTAAATTTGGTTCTTCCTGAGAGGGGATTCTTTATAAGGGGGTAACATGAGATGAATCAAAGCAGGCATAATGGACAACTACCCGAAAAGAAGGATAGCTACCTTCCATCGAGGGCAGAATACCATGGTAAAAAAAGAAAAAAAGCTCAAACAAACAAACGGAGATCTAAGGTGTCTGTACCACTTGTTCTTTTGCTTGTTTTGTTAATGCTTCCGATCGGCATTTTATCTATTATCGACGGGGGAGATCGTTCAAAGGCCAATCTTGTTAAAAGTTCCGGTGAGGAAGTATCTTTTGAAACGGTTGATTCTATAGAAGATCATGAATCGGAACCTGTCGTTGCGGAACAAGAAGAAGAGAAACCGGCTGCTGATAAGAAAGCTGAAGAAAAAGAAAAGGAAGAAAAAGAGGAGCCAAAATCTGATGAGCCGCAGCCAACTCCAGCAGAAAAACAAAAAGCGGATCATCAGGGAAAGAAAGAAAGCGGCCAATCAGATGATCAAGAAGCGGGAAATGTCGTCTATCATACTGTTCAGCCGGGAGAAAACCTTTTTCGTATTGCCCTGAAATATTATCAAACCCAGGACGGAGTTGAAAAGATCAGGCAGGCAAATGGTTTGGCGGGCAACGAGATTAGTGTAGGCCAAACTTTAAAAATTCCCCAGCCTTAAATTGTCACATACGAAGAAACAACCCCTCATACGATTAGGTAAGAGGGGTTGTTTTTTGGGGGGATTAAATGTGGATAAAATGATGGCCGTTTTGGAAGAGCAGGTAGACGAAGCGATGAAAACCATGATCTGTCATTTAATTGATAAAAAGTTAAAATATGATCATTATAAAAGCACACATTTTTTTCTCTTGTCTATCTTTATTTTATATACAGTGACGATGTTGTTTTTATGTTATACATTGGTAATAATCCCGAATAACTTTTCCATGATCAATAGTTTAACCCAGTTGCTCGGCTCCAGGTATTTGATTTTTTTATTTCTGGCAGGAGTTTTCTTGTTTGGTGTCCTAAAGTATTACTTTGATAAAAAAGAAAAAGCAGAAGCAGAATTTCATGATTTAAGGTGTGAATTAATTGAAAAAAGCCAGGAAATGTGGAGAAAGGAACAATGGGGGAACAGGCATAAAGTATTTGACCAATTAAAGCAGAAGTATGATATTAATATGTACTATGAAAGTAAATGAATGGCAATAGCTGCTTTCGTAAGATAATAGCGGGAATGAACTTTATAGAGCTCTTGTCCACCTTTAGTATGGGATATTCATTGGCCGGGTGATATAGCCCCCAGGGTCAAACACACGCGGATGGATCTTGGGTTTTGTTATTGCATCCGTTTGATCGCTGACTCCATCTGTGTTTTGAAAAAAGCCGGGGCCGAATATTCAAGGGCAGCAACGGAATCACATGTCTCGGACCTAAATAAGAAATTCCGGGTGAATGCCATGCCTCGTGCATATGATATAGTCTGTTTTTGCCAATCTATAACGAGGGTTCCTAACAATTCATAAAGAATGAAGCTTATTAAATTTGCTTAAAACAGGGTGATAGCATGGTAAGTGCCGGAATCAGTATTGTAATCTTAGCCTCAGTAATCGGAATCCTAAGTTTATTCATAACCATGGTGCGTTCAGCCTTTGCAAATACCGTTCGCACGGATAGCTTATCATTTAAGCAATATCCCGAAGGCCTGGATGAACTATCCATTTTTTTTATTTCTGATATACATCGCAGAACGGTCCATGAAAATATCATCCGTCAAGTGAAAGGAGAAGCGGATATTGTTGTCATCGGTGGAGATCTTGCGGAACAGGGTGTTTCCTTTTCAAAGGTGCGGCAGAATGTAAAAAACCTCAGCGAAATCGCACCTGTCTATTTTATTTGGGGGAATAATGATTACGAAATTGACGCCGGCAAACTCAAGGGGTTATTCCAGGAATGCTCTGTAACGGCATTAAAAAATCATTCTGTTTATTTAAAACCGTTTCATGATCAAATTGCATTAATCGGAGTGGATTACACCGATACAAGTAATCATTTAAAGGCAATTCTCCATTCCATTAAACGCCCAGTTTTCCGGATCGTACTAAGTCATAACCCGGCCCTTGCCGAACAATTGTCTGAAGAGGATCAGTGCCATCTTATGCTCAGCGGCCATACACATGGCGGCCAAATCAGAATCATTGGACTCAGCCCTTATGAAAAAGGAGGAATAAAAAAATACCCCGGGACCACTTTGTTTCTCAGCAATGGGTATGGAACATCACTTGTCCCGCTCAGGCTTGGCGCTCCTGCCGAGACCCATTTGATAAAAGTATGCAGGCAAAATAACTAGTATGCTTATCGGGTATACTCCGTCCAAGACAGAAACGATCACTCCATGGGTTTCTTAAGCAAAAAACAGTGCTGCTTTGGAATGCCTGTAAAAAACGGGATGGAGAGATTCTTCATTGTCTGACATGAACCATCCTCCGGCTTCATCATAATATGAGGATAACAGTATTCCTCGGGAGGCGGAGCAAATGAAGCTGGAGAGAATCTCATCCAATAAGATCAAATACTCCATCACTTTTGATGAATTAACAAAAAAGGGGTTTTTGCAGGAGGAAATTTTAAAAGATTCTTTTATTTGGGATGTTTTATTTGATGAAATGCTGGATGAAGCCAGCCGGATTTACGAATTTAATGACATCGGGGCCGTCTCCATCGAGATTTTTTCATTAACTTCAAAGGAGCTCGTTCTCATCTTAACTTTAGAAGAAGAGAATCTGTATGAGGAACATGTGCAAGATCCTGAAATCGAATTACATGAAGATATATTATATAAGTTCGAGGACTTCGAGTATATCATATGGCTGGCCAAAAGGTTTCAAACATTAAATATACCATATGGGGAAAGCTCTCTATACGCTTTGGATGACTGTTATTATGTAAAGATTGCAACAGAAGCCGGCTTCCGCGATCCTATTGAGTGCCTTTGCAGTGAATACGGGGAATACTCTGAAGTATCCGAAGCCTATTTAAATGAATACGGGGCACGGATTATTGATGAAGGGGTATTTCCGTTCATTTACTACCACTTTTCAAACTAATTTTTTGCGCGAATCATAAAAATCTCCTATCATGAGATATGGAGATTTTTTTATGATGTGTCAGATAGGAGAGAGTCGGCTCATGCAGCAGGAAGAATGTATTATTGTGGGGGCGGGACCTTGTGGTTTATCCGCTGCCATTGAATTAAAGCAAATGGGAAAAAACCCTTTGGTTATAGAAAAAGGAAATATTGTGAATGCCATTTATCGGTATCCGACTCACCAGACTTTTTTCAGCACGAGTGAGAAACTGGAAATAGGGGATATCCCCTTCCTGACCATTCATCGGAAGCCCAAACGGAACGAAGCTTTAACATACTATAGGGAAGTTGTAAAAAGAAAAAGCTTGAGGATCAACCGATTTGAAACCGTTCGAACTGTTCAAAAGAAAAACAATGGGATGTTTAGTATACAGACAGATAAAGCCAAATACGAGTCACGATATGTCATTATTGCCACCGGTTATTACGACAGCCCGAATATGCTGGGAATTAAGGGGGAGGACCTTCCAAAAGTTTTTCATTATTTTAAAGAGGCACACCCTTATTTTGATACCGACGTGGTAGTCATTGGCGGAAAAAACTCTGCCATTGATGCAGCTTTAGAGCTTCAAAAGGCAGGGGCACGGGTGACTGTATTGTACCGGGGCAGCGATTATTCGCCCAGTATTAAGCCTTGGGTGCTTCCTGATTTTGAAGCTTTGGTACGAGACGGAGAAATTTCCATGCAGTTTCATTCAGTAGTAAAGGAAATTACCGAAACCAGCCTAGTGTATGTGACCCGCCAAAAAGAAGTGGAAATTCCCAATGATTTTGTATTTGCCATGACCGGATATCATCCGGATCATTCGTTTATCACATCCATGGGTGTACGAATAGATGAAAGGACCGGGAGGCCTCATTACGACCCGGAGACGATGGAGACAAATGTTTCAAACTTATTTATTGCAGGCGTGATTGCTGCGGGGAATAATGCAAATGAAATCTTTATTGAAAACGGGCGATTTCATGGCGGCCAAATTGCTGCAGCCGTCCAAAAAAAGGAGACCCATTATATATCCCGGCCTTAAAGGACCGGGATTTTTTATTGCAAATCGTTGGGATTATTCTTGCGTCAAATGGATAAGCACTTTAAAAGTATGTATCTTTTATATCCTGAACGCGATTGGTATGCATTAATGCGGCCAGCAGCTTTAACCTGGCTTTTGGGCCGTTGAGGCCTTGAGAAAATATAACGCCGAGCTCTTTTAATTTTCTTCCCCCCCCGGGATAATTATACGCAGCGCCTGCCATTCCCTTTATGCAGCGGGAAACTAGAACGACCGGGATATCGTTGGCAATCAGACTTTCGATTCCTTCTGCGGTTTCCGGGGGGAGGTTGCCAAGTCCAAGTGCCTCTATGACGAGCCCATCATATGGAAGGTCTCGTACAGCATGTAAAATAGAAGAATCCATACCTGCATAGGCTTTCAATAACGCGACTTTTTTATTGATTTCATGAATTTTTATTAGTTTTTGTTTAACAGGTTCATAATGAAAATGGATGGAATCGCCGGAAATAGCCCCCGCAGGTCCTGAGTTCACGCTTTGAAAAGCAGCAGCGTTGGTTGTGTGGACTTTTGTTACTTCTTTGGCTGTATGAATTTCATCATTAAATACTACAAGAACTCCTTTTCCTTTGGCCTGGTCATGGGCAGCAGTCCGGATTGCTCCCATAAAGTTGTAAATCCCATCGGAACCTATGTCGTTGCTTGAGCGCATGGCACCCGTCATGATGATCGGGATATCGATTTCCAGAGTCAGGTCCAAGAAAAAGGCTGTCTCTTCCATTGTATCAGTACCATGGGTAATCACGATCCCGTCCACTTTACTCCGCCTGTATTCCGTTTCGATCAAATTTTTTAGAACCAGCATATCGTTCACCGTAATATGAGGCGATGGTTTGTGAAAGGGTTGCTTTTCTGTCAGGTGAACCGGGAGATGTAAATGGTTGGCAGTCTGGACCAGCGGATGGGTGTCACCCATGTTAACCGTGTTCGTTCCTGTATCGGTTTCCATCGAAATCGTGCCGCCTGTATGAATGGCCAAAATATGTTTCATAAACTCACCCCAAGATCTTTTAAGGTAAAAACTACATGTTCAAATGCTCTAATCCATGATACGATGAAGAAAATGAAAAAGAAAGAGGGCTGTGTATGCTGGTGGTTTTTTCAGCTGGTGTTGCCCCGGGATTAGCTCTTCTCAGTTATTTTTATTTACGGGATCAATTCGAACAAGAACCAATTATTACGGTCTGTAAAACATTTTTGATGGGCGTACTCATCACCTTTCCTATTATGTTTCTTCAATATGTGATGTCAACTGAAGGGATCATACAAGGCGGGTTTCTGAACGCGTTTGTGTCAGCTGCCCTGTTGGAAGAATTTTTTAAATGGTTTGTTCTTTTTTTGGCTATATACAAACACGCTGAGTTTGATGAACCTTTTGATGGAATCGTATATGGTGCAAGTATATCTTTAGGTTTTGCCACAGTGGAAAATATTTTGTACTTGGCTGTCAACGGAGTGGGTTTCGCGTTGGGGCGTGCCCTTTTGCCGGTATCCAGCCATGCCCTTTTTGGTGTCATTATGGGGTATTATTTGGGTAAAGCCAAATTTCAAAATAAAAAGTCCCAAAAAAGGTGGTTGTTTTACTCTTTTTTAGTGCCTTTTATTCTTCATGGTTTGTATGATTTTATCCTGGTCTCAGAGAAAAATTGGATTTACTATATCCTTCCGTTCATGCTATTTCTCTGGTGGCTCGGTCTACGGAAAGTTAAACACGCACACATGTTGACCCAAGGGCTTTACAAAAACAATATTCAAGATAAAAATGCATCAATCTGACAAAGATTGGTGCATTTTCTCATTCTTCGGGCAGGTTGAATAAAAAGGCTGTGAATCCAAATACTAACCGCATAAAACGATTAGATGGAGGGTGGATAGCAGCATGAAGATAGGCACACTTGGTAAAATTCTCATTATTTTTCTTTTATGTGCCGTTGGAATAACAGCCTCTCCCGAAAAGCAAACAAGCGCTTTTTCAAACCAAGTGATACAAAGAGGGGCGGTTGGGGACGATGTCATTGAACTTCAGGCAAGGCTTCAGTACCTCGGATACTATCAAGGAAGAATTGATGGTGTATTCGGATGGGGGACCTATTGGGCACTCCGTAACTTTCAAGAAAAATTTGGCCTCGAAGTCGATGGCCTGGCTGGAGCAGATACGAAAGAAAAGTTAGTGAAAGCATCTCAATTTAATAAACAGTATGTAAAAGAACAGATGTATAAGGACAAAAATTTCCGATACTACGGAAGTGGAGGCAGCAAGGGCGGCGGGCAAACGAATCATGCCGGCAGCGCTTCTAAGCCTACAGCCGTGAATACGCCTGCAGGGTTTTCACAAAATGATATACAATTAATGGCCAATGCTGTTTATGGTGAAGCAAGAGGCGAGCCATATGAAGGACAGGTGGCTGTAGCAGCTGTCATATTGAACCGGGTAAACAGCCCGTCTTTTCCAAATACTGTATCAGGAGTTATTTTTGAACCGGGTGCATTTACAGCAGTTGCAGATGGGCAAATTTGGCTTACACCCAATGAAACAGCCCGGCAAGCTGTATTAGATGCCATCAATGGATGGGATCCTTCAGGAAACGCACTCTATTATTTTAATCCTGATACAGCGACAAGTGCGTGGATTTGGACAAGACCGCAAATTAAGAAAATAGGAAAGCATATATTCTGTAACTGACGGAGGTGAATACAATTGTTTCGTAACGTACTTATCGCTGTGTTGGCAGTCGTAGCTATTGGTGCCGGAGCATGGGGATATCAGGAACATCAGGAGAAAAATACCATTTTGATTCATGCGGAAAACAATTACCAGCGGGCGTTCCACGATTTAAGCTATCAAATGGATATGCTGCATGAAAAATTAGGGGCAACTCTTGCCATGAACTCCAACAAATCTCTGTCCCCTGCATTGGCTGATGTCTGGAGGATCACTTCCGATGCCAGAAGCCAGGTGGGCCAGCTGCCTTTGACTCTCCTGCCATTTAATAAAACGGAAGAATTTTTGTCCAATATCGGGACGTTCAGCTATAAGACAGCAGTCCGAAATTTGGATGACGAGCCGCTTTCAGAGGCAGAACAGAAAACATTAAACAATTTATATCAGCAAAGTGGTGAACTCAGAAATGAACTGCGTCAGGTACAACATCTTGCATTGAAAAACAATTTACGTTGGATGGATGTAGAGCTGGCATTGGCGTCAGGCAAAGAAAACGCCGACAACACAATTATTGACGGTTTTAAAACGGTTGAAAAACGGGCAACGGGATATGATGAAAAGAATTTACAGGATCCGTCCATAATCAGTTTCCAGGAACGTGAGGAAAACTTTAAACACCTGGAAGGAGAAAAAATCTCAAAAAATGACGCCATTACGCTGGCTAAAAAGTACAGCGGGATCAACGAGCCTAAAAATATTGAAGTGACCGAAAATAAAAAAGGGGCGGCCTACGGCTTTTATAATGTCGTGCTGACAAATGGCAAAGGCCATGAAGCCACAATGGATGTAACTAAAAAAGGCGGATATCCGATCTGGTTTATTGACTCGAGAGAAGTAAAAGATCAAAAAATCAGTTTAAATGAAGCTATGAACAGAGCGGATGAATTCTTAAAAAGACATAATTATGACCAGCTGGAAATGGCAGAAAGCATGCAGTATGATTCTGTTGGAATGTTTACGTATGTAACCAACCAGGACGGGGTAAGGATTTATCCTGAATCCATCCGGGTAAAAGTAGCTCTTGACAATGGGCAAATCATTGGATTTGCAGCTGATGATTACTTAAAAGGAAGAAAGGAAAGAGATTTGCCGGAGCCTGCACTTTCCTTGGAAGAGGCACGCGGCTATTTGAATTCGGAGTTGGAAGTCGTTGATAACAGATTAGCTGTGATCGTGAATGACCTTGGTGAAGAAGTCCTAAGTTACGAATTTTTGGGAACAATGAACAAGGGCGACACTTATCGTATGTATATCAATGCGGATAATGGTACGGAAGAGAAAGTTGAAAAGATGAAAAATGCGGAGCCTATATATGAAGAAGTGTTATAAAAGCAGCCTGAGGGCTGCTTTTTAATATGGTAAACGCTGCCAGATCATGTATAATAGTCTTATAAGGAATTCAAAACAGGAAGTGTCTGTTATGTTGGCTATAGGGATGGACGTAACGATTGAAGCGAATCGCAATGGCAGCACTAAAACATATAAAAGTAAAGTGGCTGACCTGCAGGAGTATAAATGCTTCATTTATTATCCGCTGAGTGTGACTGATAAAAAGCCGGCATTTTTACCGGCTGGTTCAAAGGTCATTGTTCAATTTGTCAATAATGATTTCAATGCCTATTCTTTTGAGGCTAAAGTCATAAGGGTGCATAAAAAGGCTGTTCCTCTGGTAGAGCTCACTTTGCCCGAGGAAGAACATTTTATCAAGATTCAGCGGAGGGAGCATGTAAGGGTCTCAGCCTCATTGGAGGCTGAATTTGATTTTGCTGAAACCGGCCAATTTTTTAACACGGTTACAAGTGATATAAGTGCAGGGGGATGTGCCGCGATTCTTCCGCCGGGTACAGACCTAAAGCCCGGAGCTCAAGGGACTGTTTCCATTGCGATCCGGATGAGTACAGGAGAACTGCACACCATGAGTCTGAAATGCGAGGCCATAAGGAGTTTTGAGAGGAACAACATAAAGCTGGTGTCCATAAAATATATAGAGCCCTCTCCGGATAACCAGAAGCTGTTGACCCGTTTTTGTTTTGAAAGACAGCTATCCGACCGCAAAAAAGGGCTCTATCCATAAGCTGTCCTGTATAAAACTTCTCTTTTTTCACATAATAAGAAAAAACGGGGAGCCAAAAAATGTTTGAAAGAATTTTACATAAGCTCATTGTCATCCATTTCATAATCCTCATCCTCGTACAAGGCTTTTTTATTACAACACCGGTGATGAAAAGCTTAAATAAAATTTACTTGTATGAAGGTGTTTTTTCGGATCATCATGAAAATAAACTGGATGTGCTTAAGCGGCGATGAAGGCAATTATCTGTCTTCTTTTTTATTTTGAAAAAGACAATTTGAGGCTATCGTCTGTTTACTGTTATGGTAAAATGAAGGGGTACATATACATACAAGCAGGTGAAAAGTTTGACAAAGAAAATCAGCATTGCCATTGATGGTCCGGCGGCTGCCGGAAAAAGTACTGTAGCGAGGATTGTCGCAGACCAACTCTCATACATATACATTGACACAGGGGCTATGTACAGAGCGCTGACTTATACAGCTTTGGAGTCAGGAACAGATATTCATGATGAGGAACAACTGTGCCATTTACTTAAAAATATACAAATCGAGTTAAAACAGGAAAACGGCAGGCAGGCCGTTCTTGTGGATGGGGAAAACGTAACAATGGAGATACGGGCTTCCGAAGTTACAAATTCAGTTTCAGTTGTTGCTGCACACAGAACAGTTCGTGAAGAATTAGTTTGCCGGCAGCAAGAATTGGGTAAACAAGGCGGAGTAGTCATGGATGGCAGAGATATTGGTACAAAGGTTTTGCCGCAAGCCGAATTAAAAATATTTCTTTTGGCAAGCGTGGATATTCGTGCCCGGCGAAGGCATAAAGAAAACCTGGAAAAGGGATATCCATCCGATTTGGAACAGTTGAAAAAAGAAATCATGCTCCGGGATCAGAGTGATACTGAGAGGGAAGTATCTCCTTTGAAAAAAGCGGAGGATGCCATTGAAATTGATACATCCGCCCTTTCCGTAGAAGAAGTGGTCGAGCGCATTACTGCCATGGCTAAAGAAAGGATCGAACAGCCGTGATGCTCTATTCTTTTGCAAAAACAGTGGTAAAAAGCATTTTTAAACCACTGTACAGAATTGAAGTCATTGGAAGAGAAAACTTCCCTTCCACGGGCGGCGTCCTTTTATGTTCAAACCATATTTCCAATTTGGATCCTCCGGTTGTAGGAATTACTTGCCCCAGGCCAGTGTGTTTTATGGCAAAAGAAGAGCTGTTCAATGCGCCCATACTAAAATCCCTACTGCCGGGATTAAAGGCTTTTCCGGTGAAACGCGGGATGAGTGACAGAGGAGCACTCAGAACAGGTCTGGCTTTGTTGAAAGACGGTGAGGTTCTTGGATTATTCCCGGAAGGGACCCGCAGCAAAACAGGGCAGCTCGGCAAAGGAATGGCCGGTGCAGGATTTTTCGCTTTAAGGTCCGAAGCTGCTGTCGTGCCCTGTGCTGTAATCGGATCTTATATACCCTTGAGAAAAACCAAGGTGGTGTATGGCAAACCGATAGATTTTACCAAATTAAAAGAAGAAAAGGTTTCAGCTGAAGAGGCAACAGAAAAAATCATGGATGAGATAAGGAAATTAATTGAGACACATCAGCGCTGACGTGTATTGCTTGACAAAGGGAATTATTTGTAAGAAGTTAATAACAAGATAAATTTATTTAACTATGTGAGGGTTTATCATTTCCTTTTGAGAGGGATATGAATTCTTGCACGATCTTAATAGTCGGATAGGAGGAGTAAACATTGTCAGAGGATATGAATAATATTGAGGTGGAAAATTTCATCGTAGATGACAAAGTAAAAGGAACTGTTACAAAAATCGAAGAAAAGCAAGTGTTGGTGGATATTGAAAACAGCAAAGTTAATGGAATTATTCCTATAAGCGAGCTTTCCAGCCTTCATGTGGAAAAAGCATCTGATGTAGTTTCCGAAGGAGACGAACTGGAGCTCATCGTTATAAAAGTCGAAGAAGATCTGTTGGTTCTTTCCAAGAGAAAAGTGGATGCAGAAAATGCATGGGAAACACTTGAAAAACGGTTTGAAAATAATGAAGTTTTTGATGCGGAAGTAAATGAAGTCGTTAAAGGCGGACTGGTAGTGGATTTAGGTGTTCGGGGATTTGTTCCGGCATCTTTGGTGGAAGATTATTATGTAGAGGATTTCAGCGATTATCAAGGTAAAACACTTTCTTTTAAGATTGTTGAGCTTGATAAGGAAAAAAATCGCCTGATCCTGTCCCACCGTGCTGTTGTTGAAGAAGAAAAAGAACAAGAAAAGAAAGAGCTACTGGACAAATTGGAAGCGGGACAAACCATGAAAGGTACTGTTCAAAGAATCACAGATTTTGGTGCTTTTGTTGACATTGGAGGTGTAGATGGACTGGTGCACATCTCCCAGCTCGCTCACCATCATGTCGAAGTACCGTCAGATGTAGTCAGTGAAGGTGACGAAGTAGAAGTAAAAGTCCTTTCAGTTGATAAGGAAAATGAAAGAATTTCATTATCTATTAAAGAAACACTCCCTGGGCCGTGGACGGATATCGCTGAGAAAGCACCCCGCGGAGCAGTGCTGGAAGGTACAGTGAAAAGGCTTGTTTCCTTTGGTGCATTTGTTGAAGTCTTCCCGGGAGTAGAAGGGCTTGTTCATATCTCTCAGATTTCCCATAGGCATATCGGGACCCCTCATGAAGTCCTCCAAGAGGGCCAGACAGTAAAAGTAAAAGTTCTGGATACGAATGAGGAAGATCAGCGTATGTCATTGAGCATGAAGGAGCTCGAAGAAAATACCGGTTCTCAACAGGAATACGAGACACCTGAAGAATCAAAGGGATTCCAGCTCAGTGATATGATTGGGGATAAATTGAAAGATTTCAATAGAGAGTAAAAGAAACGGCCTTCCGTTGCTGACGGAAGGTTGTTTTTTGCTTTAAGACTAAGATGAACTTTCAAATGATTGAAAAACTCGAGGCCCTCTGTCTATTTTCACCTGTGTGTGATTAAACCACCTTTTTCTTTCCCATAATGGAGAGATGGAGGTGGGTGTGCCATGTCAGGTTTTTTGTTTATTTTTGTCATGTGGGGTATCTGGATTATTAGTTTTTTTTTATTGGATAAAAATAACCCTTTCCGTTATCCGGCTGCCATATTATCCTTAATGGCCGTTATTTTGCATTCTGTTTCCTTTACCTTGTTTGGATTTCATTTTAGTGCCGCCTCCATACTGCTGCTCCTATCGGCATATAGGTTTATCGTTCATGAATCATGGTTTAGGAAAGCATATTTACTTCTTTGTGTATTAATAATTACTTTTGGATATGCAGGGTTTTATCTTATCGAGTTATATGATCCGGTTTGGGTTTTGATTGACCGGAAGGTGTTATTGGCAGCAGCCCTCATTGTAACAGGGTGGATTCTGTTGCCCGGTTGTTTAACGTGCCGTTATGCAGCGATTGTGATTGGCTCTCTTCAAGGTGAAGTCTTTTTGGCAATATTTTTATCTAAATGGAAAATACCATATATCATCGGCTCCATGGAATATTTGGATGTATATGCTGTGATTGTTTCTGCACTGGTTCTCACTTTTATGGGAGAACGTCTGTTATGGAGCATGAAACTGCTGATAGATATGAAAACGAAAGAGAAAAAAACAATGTTACATGATTAGGACAAGATGACTCTTATTGGCGGGCCAGCTGGCTCTGTGATACGATGGGAAAAGAAAAAATAGAGAAATGTAAGCCGGGCGGACGCTTGGTATATGAATAGATAAAAAGATTAAAGCGAGTGATGACTATGGCATTGCCTACTGTAGCAATTGTCGGCAGACCAAATGTTGGCAAATCAACGATCTTCAACCGGATTGTTGGAGAAAGAGTTTCAATTGTTGAAGACGAACCTGGAGTAACAAGAGACCGGATTTACGGGACTGGTGAATGGCTGACCCATCAATTTCATGTCATTGATACAGGTGGAATTGATATTGGTGACGCACCATTTTTGGACGAAATACGCCAACAGGCCGAAATTGCCATTGAAGAAGCAGATGTCATTCTTTTTATCGTAAACGGGCGAGAGGGAGTGACATCTGCAGATGAGGAAGTGGCAAAAATCTTATTCAGGTCCAAAAAGCCTGTAGTCCTCGCCGTGAACAAGGTGGATAATCCTGAGATGAGGGCTGATATTTATGAATTTTACTCTCTTGGTTTTGGGGAACCTTTTCCGATTTCTGGTTCACATGGCTTAGGCCTTGGCGATGTACTGGATGAAGTGTTGAAGTCATTTCCAGATCCAAAAGGCGATCCATACGATGACGATGTCATTAAATTTTGTCTGATAGGGAGACCCAACGTCGGCAAATCATCGTTGGTTAACGCTCTTCTTGGTGAAGAACGAGTCATTGTTAGCTCCATTGCAGGGACAACCCGTGACGCCATTGATTCAGCATACCGTTATAATGGACAAGATTTTGTCATTATTGACACAGCCGGAATGCGTAAAAAAGGAAAAGTATACGAAAACACAGAAAAATATAGTGTGTTACGAGCTTTAAAAGCGATTGACCGCTCAGACGTTGTCCTTGTTGTTCTTGATGGTGAGGAAGGGATTCGCGAACAGGACAAGAGAATTGCCGGATATGCCCACGATGCCGGAAGGGCTGTAATTATCGTTGTGAACAAGTGGGATGCTGTAGAAAAAGACGATAGGACGATGAAAAATTTTGAGCAGGAGATCCGAGATCACTTCCAGTTTCTGGAGTATGCTCCGATAGTTTTTTTGTCAGCAAAAACACGGCGGCGTTTGGGAACGCTGCTCCCGACTATTCAGACAGTAAGTGAAAATCATGCGATGAGGGTACAGTCCAGCATTTTAAATGAAGTTATTTTAGATGCAGTATCAAGGAATCCTGCACCATCAGATAAAGGAAAAAAACTAAAAGTGTATTATGTAACTCAAGTGGCTGTGAAGCCGCCGACATTTGTGGTGTTTGTGAATGAACCGGAACTCATGCATTTCTCATACGAAAGATTTTTGCAAAATACGATTAGAGAGGCTTTCCGTTTTGAAGGAACACCGTTAAAAATTATTGCGCGAAAAAGAAAATAAGGAATGAAGCAGGTGATTGACATGACAGAACAGAAAGAAAATATAGCTGTCATTGGCGCAGGGAGCTGGGGAACGGCATTAGCCTTGGTGCTGGCGGATAATGGCCACCAAGTACAGTTGTGGATGAGAAATAAAAAACAGTTGAAGGAGATCAATGAGCAGCAGACAAATCATAAATATTTGCCGGATATTAAGCTTCCTGAAAATATTAAAGGATTTGTTTCTCTGGAAGAATCTTTAAAAGGTACAGATACAGCAATCATTGCGGTACCGACAAAGGCGATCAGAGAGACGCTTCGTCAGATCATCAAGATCATTCATATTCCATTTACATTTGTTCATGTAAGTAAAGGAGTGGAACCGGACACACTGAAACGAATATCGGAAATGATTGAAGAAGAGGTTCCCGATCATCTTTTGAACGCAGTTGTTGTCCTGTCGGGCCCCAGTCACGCCGAGGAAGTAAGCCTGCGACACCCGACGACGGTCACGGTGTCTTCCAAACATATGAAGGCAGCCGAACAAGTACAGGATTTATTTATGAATCAGCATTTTCGGGTTTATACAAATCCTGACTTGGTCGGAGTCGAAATAGGCGGAGCGTTAAAAAATGTCATTGCACTGGCTGCAGGAATTTCAGATGGACTCGGGTACGGTGACAATGCCAAAGCCGCCTTGATCACAAGGGGGTTGGCGGAAATCACCAGACTCGGAACAAAAATGGGGGCAAATCCACTCACTTTTTCCGGATTGGCCGGTATTGGCGATTTGATCGTTACCTGTACAAGCGTACACTCCCGAAATTGGAAAGCAGGCAATATGCTTGGAAAGGGCTGTAAGCTGGAAGAGGTATTAGACAATATGGGAATGGTTGTTGAAGGCGTTCGTACGACTAAGGCTGCCTATCAACTTGCTCAAAAATACCAGATTAATATGCCGCTTACCGAAGCTTTGTATCATGTTTTATTTAATGGAATGGAGCCTAAACAGGCTGTCGATCAGTTAATGATGCGATTAAGAAAAAATGAAATGGAAGATTTGGTGGATATTTTAAGCGAACAGATGGAACAAAAATAATCATATAGGCATACGATGATGCGTTCATTTTAAAACATCATATGCTGTTAGAGAGAACATTCGCATAACCGGGGGACAGGGCATTCACTGTCATTTTTTGAAGCAAGAAATTGCTTCATTTTTTTTTGGCAATGAAAATGAAAGAATATGCTATAATATGGACGACTCTTTACATGGAGGGAAAGAAAATATGTCTCTTTCAATGCAAAAAATGTGGATATCTATTGTGGCAATGATACTGCTGGCGCTGGCCATGCTGACTATTTACATAAGCCGGTTCAAATTAAAAAAAGGATTCCTAAAGATCATTACAGCCTTTACTGCCTGGGCACTCATGATCGCAGGCGGACTCCTGATGCTGCTGGTCGTGTTGACAGGGCCGACAGGCTAAATACCTAAACCAACGGATAAGGAGTGAACCAGTGAATGAAAAGGTGTCTGTCAGGGCTTTGTATCATGTGTATGATCATGCTGTTGAGCGGGTGTTTATATCCCCAGGAACGGAAAGTGGAAAATCAGATTCCTTATGAGGATCAAATTGCAAGTGTTCAGGAAGCGGTCAACAAGTTTCAGGAAAAAAGCGGAGGGATGCTTCCGATTAAAACAAAAGAGGCCGATACACCAATTTTTCAAAAATACCTGATTGATTTTAACAAGCTGTCACCGCAATTTTTAGAAGCTCCGCCTGGTAATGCCTATGAAAGCGGCGGTGTCTTTCAATATGTTTTAGTTGATGTAGAAACTAATCCCACAGTTAAAATTTTTGATGTTCGTCTGGCGGAGAAAGTTAATGAGTTTTATTTACGGATTCAAGCACAAGGGTATCCTCCTTTTAAAGAGCAAATTGCCGATAACGTATATATCCTTGATCAGGAACAATTAGGCTTTAAGGAGGAACAATATTATGTTTCTCCCTATACAAACAATAACTTGCCATTTATTATTAATGGAAAAGGCAACATATACGTGGACTATATTTCAGATCTCTATCAGGCCGTTAAAGATCAAGAAAACGGATTTTCCCCCGGTGATGACATTCGAACGGTACTCTATGAAGATTCTCCGTTTGTGCCTGCGTATTCGCTGCCGTATACTGTCGATGAAAACAATGAACCTGTTTATATGGCAAAATAGTCATAAACCTTCTTCTGCAAAATATACTGTGGAAGAAGGTTTTTTATTTATGAAGTTATATTTGATTAGGACAACATCATACAAATATATTGACATAAATATATACGGGCATGGATCATGTTGTCCCTTGAACTTAAAGTTAGGAGGGAATCTCTTGGAAAAGGTGGATATTTTTAAAGATATCGCTGAAAGAACGGGCGGAGATATATATCTGGGGATTGTAGGAGCCGTCCGGACCGGTAAATCCACGTTTATTAAAAAGTTTATGGAACTAGCCGTTTTACCTAATATTGCCAGCGAATCAGACAGGGCCAGGGCACAGGATGAATTACCGCAAAGCGCAGCAGGAAGAACCATTATGACAACGGAACCTAAGTTTGTTCCCAACCAGGCGGTAGCTGTTCAAGTTGACAGTGGGTTGGAAGTGAATGTCCGGTTAGTGGATTGTGTCGGCTATACTGTACCTGGCGCAAAGGGATATGAGGATGAAAATGGCCCGCGCATGATTCATACACCGTGGTATGAAGAGCCAATCTCCTTTCATGAAGCGGCAGAAATCGGAACGCGAAAAGTCATTCAGGAACATTCTGTATTGGGAGTAGTCATTACAACGGATGGAACGATTGGTGAAATACCAAGGGAAGACTATGTAGAAGCGGAAGAACGCGTTGTTGCCGAGTTGGATGAAGTAGGAAAACCTTATATTATGGTTCTCAATTCTTCAAGGCCGCATCATCCCGAAACAGATGTATTGCGAAAGCAGCTTTCGGAAAAGTATGACATACCTGTACTGAGTATGTCGGTGGAAAATATGAGAGAGCAGGATGTTTTGAATGTATTAAGAGAAGCACTTTACGAGTTTCCTGTATTGGAGGTTAATGTCAATCTGCCCAGCTGGGTCATGGCGTTAAAAGAAAACCACTGGCTGCGGACAGATTATCAGGAAGCAGTGAAAGAAACGGTAAAAGATATTAAAAGGCTCCGGGATGTCGATCGGGTTGTCCAAAACTTCAATGAGTTTGAAAATATAGAAAATGCCGGTTTGGCAGGAGTGGATATGGGTCAGGGTATTGCGGAAATTGATTTATTCGCACCGGATGAACTCTATGATCAGGTCTTGACTGAAATTGTGGGAACAGAAGTAAGGGGCAGAGATCATTTGCTTGAGCTCATGCAGGATTTTGCCGATGCCAAAAGAGAATATGACCAAATTTCAGATGCCCTCGTCATGGTGAAACAGACAGGTTACGGCATTGCTGCACCATCGCTGGAAGATATGAGCCTTGATGAGCCTGAGATTATCAGGCAGGGAGCCAGGTTTGGCGTCAGGCTGAAAGCTGTAGCACCATCTATCCACATGATAAAAGTAGATGTAGAATCTGAATTTGCTCCTATAATCGGAACAGAAAAACAAAGTGAAGAGCTGGTGCGTTATCTCATGCAGGATTTTGAGGATGATCCACTTTCTATCTGGAATTCTGATATATTCGGAAGGAGCTTAAGTTCGCTGGTAAGAGAAGGGATTCAAGGAAAGCTTGCCATGATGCCGGAAAATGCCCGCTACAAACTAAAAGAAACACTTGAGCGGATTATTAATGAAGGGTCGGGCGGTTTAATCGCTATTATTTTATAAGAAATACGTGTTTCAATGTTATAAAAACAGCCTTATTTATGGCTGAAATACAGAAAAAGGAATGGAAAAGACGCCAAAATGCTATATATTTGGGCGTCTTTTTAATTATTATGCTGTTTATTCTTGCTATCACTATTTGATTATGATAATCTTTTAAGCAGAAATGCTCCTTGAACGTTGATTCAAAAGCATTTTGGCTGATTTCTTACATGGAAAATGTTTAGAAATCCATTCATTTGATTACAAATGTAATAGTAGGATGTATGAAATAGGCTAATTTTGGAGGAGGTGAATAGGATGAATAAAACAGATTTAATTAATTCCGTAGCAGAAGCAGCAGAACTGTCGAAGAAAGATGCGACAAAAGCTGTAGAAGCTGTATTTCAATCCATCCAGGATTCATTGTCTAATGGGGACAAAGTGTCTTTGATCGGATTTGGTAACTTCGAAGTACGTGAGCGTGCTGCCCGTAAAGGACGTAATCCTCAAACAGGTGAAGAAATTGATATTGCAGCAAGCAAAGTGCCTGCTTTCAAACCAGGTAAAGCTCTTAAGGACGCTGTAAAATAATTACATACATGTTTGAGCGTTTGAAAGGAATTGCCATCGGGCGATTCCTTTTTATTATGCATCAAGTTTCTGTACAACAATGATTCATTGGAAACAACCTTTCTATGAAGGTGAGTTAGCTGAAGCTTCAATTGTATGAAGCTTTAATGTGTTTGTAGGGGAAGCCCAGTTTGTGGCTGTTCCGTCTTTGGACCTTGTACTTTTCTTATTATCTGCCGGTGTGTTAATATGGCTCTATTAGTGTTTTTTATAAACCAGGAGGCTAGGCATGGGAAAATTTGATCTGCAGCAAATTGAAAAAGCCGTACGTATGATTTTGGAAGCAATCGGTGAAGATCCGGACAGGGAGGGTTTACTTGATACCCCCAAGCGGGTGGCCCGCATGTATGAAGAAGTTTTTGCGGGCATAGGAACAGACCCTGAGGAATATTTTGAAACTGTCTTTGGCGAAGACCACGAGGAATTGGTACTGGTGAAAGACATACCTTTTTATTCTTTATGCGAGCACCATCTGGTACCCTTTTTCGGGAAGGCGCATGTAGCCTACATCCCTAAAAATGGACGTGTGACCGGTTTAAGCAAGCTTGCCCGAGCAGTTGAAGCGGTGGCAAGGCGCCCGCAGCTTCAGGAACGCATTACTTCGACGGTGGCGGATACCATTATGACGAAACTCGAACCGCACGGTGTCATGGTTATTATCGAAGCTGAACATATGTGCATGACCATGCGCGGTGTAAAAAAACCTGGCTCCCGAACAGTAACCTCTGCCGTAAGAGGAATCTTTCTGAAAGACCATCAGGCCAGGAATGAAGTATTATCTTTGATTAAGGAATAATGGGGTGAAATGATGTACCGGCCAAACAGCCAAAATGACTATGTGGTGATTAAAGCACTTGAGAACGGAGTAAATGTGATGGGGTTAACCAGAGGGACGGATACTCGTTTCCATCATGCAGAGAAACTTGATCAAGGAGAAGTGCTAATCGCTCAGTTTACTGAACATACGTCTGCAATAAAAATTCGTGGAAACGCAAAAGTTTACACGCCATTCGGCGATGTTGAAAGTGAACGCAACAGCTGATTCCCAGATTGTCCCAAAATAACCCTTATGCAAACTGCCGCCTTATTTATGATATAATGTTGAAATTAATGGATCGAATTATAAAGTAAAGAAATGAGGATTACGGATATGGCTCGAAGGATATATGATCAAAAGGCAGATTCGATAAAAGAATTAATCCAAAAGAAAATGTACCACCATTTTTTGTTTGAACATATCGAATCGCCAATTATAGATGAAGACCGTATCCTTATGCTGTTAATAGTGATGGAAGAGGCGGATGTATCCGACAAAAAAGCAGAATCCTCTGCTGCTTCTGCCATGCTTGTACAAATTGCTCTTGATATTCATGACCAAGTTTCTAAAGAGCAGAAATCCTTGACTGAGAGACAATTATCTGTTTTGGCGGGAGATTTTTTCAGTGGTTTATATTATCTTTTACTTGCTGAAATAGAAGATATCCAATTAATTAGGACATTGGCGAATGCCATTAAAAAGATTAATGAATACAAAACGACTGTGTATCAGTTGGCCGGCCAGGATCCAGATACATTTATGGCGTCTTTTAAGGGGATCGGAACTACCGTTATAAAGGACTTTTGCAGACATTTTCAGGCTGAACGCTACAATCCTTTGTTTATGGAGTTTTTATTTTTGAAAAAATTGTTGGCGGAAATGGACAAGTTTCAGGAAGGCCGCTTTTCTATCCTGTTTGAAGGCTTGAAAAAATTCTATTTGCCCCAAATGTATTCAACAACTCCCCTGTCTCATTTGTCCCGGCGTGATCAGCATTTCTTGAAAGAGGTATGCACCAACTATATTGATCAATGCAAAAAAAATCTAAAAGAAGAATCTGCCCGTATTTCGGGACTGCCGGATATATTTTTGGAACGGGTTGAACAGCTATCCAATCAATATAAGCACATAGCTACATAAACAGTCGGAAGAAGGTTGCTAACATGCAGTCAAAAGAAGAAAGAGTTCATCATGTATTCGAAAAAATTCATAAAAATTACGACAAAATGAATTCAATTATCAGCTTTAAGCAGCATAGCAAGTGGCGGAGAGTGACGATGGAAAAGATGAATGTCCAAAAAGGGAGCAGCGCGCTCGATCTATGCTGCGGTACCGGTGACTGGACCATCTCATTGGCTGAAAAGACCGGTGAAACCGGCCGTGTGATCGGGCTTGACTTCAGTAAAAATATGCTGGCTGTAGCTGAAGAAAAAATGAAGGAAAAAGGCCTGAATCATGTAACGTTAATACAGGGCAATGCGATGGAACTCCCTTTTGAAGATCATAGCTTTGACTATGTCACGATTGGTTTCGGCCTTCGTAATGTCCCTGACTATATGCAGGTTCTCAAGGAAATGCACCGAGTGACAAAACCTGGTGGGATGGCGGTTTGCCTTGAAACATCTCAACCAACGCTTCCGGTATTTCGCCAAGTTTTTAATGCCTATTTTCGCTATTTGATGCCGGTGTTCGGAAAAGTATTTGCAAAAAGCTATGAAGAATACTCATGGCTGCAGGAGTCAGCCCGGGATTTCCCAGGTATGGAAGAGCTCGCGCAAATGTTTTGGCAAGCAGGTTTTGTCGATGTCATCTATAAGCCGTTCAGCGGTGGTGCAGCCGCTTCGCATATAGGAATGAAGCAGAAATTAGGATAACCGGGTGGAAAACTTATGAAATTGACTTGGCTCTACAGAAGTTTTAAAACGGATCTGGACTTAATTGAACAAGAGTTGGAACGGGCAGTTTCTTCTAATTCAGAATTGGTGAATAATGCTTCGCACCAGCTTTTAAAAGCTGGCGGCAAACGAATACGCCCCGTCTTTGTTTTGTTGTCAGCCAAATTCGGCGAGTACCGTATAGACAGAATCAAAAATATCGCATTGGCCCTTGAATTAATACATACAGCTTCTCTTGTCCATGACGATGTCATTGATGAAGCCGACATGAGAAGAGGACTTCCCACCATCAATTATTTATGGGATGACCGCGTTGCCATGTATACAGGGGATTATATATTGGCAAGATCGTTGGAATATATGACGAACATTACGGATCCCCTTGCTCATAAAGTGCTTTCCAGAGCAATTGTGGAACTTGTAACAGGTGAAATAGACCAGATTAAGGACAAGTATCGATTTGACCAGACATTGAGAGATTATTTAAGGAGAATCAAGCGGAAAACAGCGCTTTTAATTGCAGTCAGCTGTGAACTTGGAGCTATAGCCGGCCAAACTCCTCCTGATATTTATAAGCGTTTATATAAATTTGGTTACTTCATTGGCATGTCTTATCAAATAACCGATGATATTTTGGATTTTGTCTCTACGGAGGAAGAGTTGGGCAAGCCTGCAGGAGATGACCTCAGACAGGGAAACATTACCCTGCCTGCTTTATACGCCATGCGATATCCCCTTGTGAAAGCCGAAATAGAAAAAGTGAACCGTGATACGGGAAAAGATGTAATGAGCAAAATTATTCAACAGATTATAGAAACAGGTGCTATTGAACAATCTCATCAGTTGAGCAGACGTTATTTGGACAAGGCCCTGGCCGTTTTGGAGGAACTTCCGGACAGCAGGGCCAAAAAGCCATTAAAAGAAATTGCCAATTATATAGGCAAGAGAAAATATTAAGCCTTCTTTCAATATTTGCCTGTGTTAGAAAAAAATGATATGATTTTTCTTGTGTTTTGACGAAATATATCTTGAAATAGGGCAGGAGTGACATTCATATGGAAAAAACATTTTTGATGGTAAAACCAGATGGAGTACAAAGAGAGCTCATCGGGGAAATCGTTTCCCGTTTTGAGAAAAAAGGATTTCAGCTGGTCGGTGCTAAATTAATGAACGTTTCTAACGAATTGGCTGAACAACATTACGGAGAACATAAAGAACGCCCGTTTTTTGGTGAATTGGTGGAATTTATTACATCCGGGCCGGTTTTTGCGATGGTTTGGCAGGGGGAAAATGTCATTGCCACTGCACGCCAAATGATGGGTGCCACAAATCCTTCCGATGCAGCACCTGGAACAATCCGTGGCGATTACGGTGTCACAGTCGGCAAAAATATTATCCACGGTTCAGATTCTCCTGAAAGTGCGGAAAGAGAAATTGGTTTATTCTTTAACGAAAATGAACTTGTTGATTACTCCAAACTGATCAATAAATGGGTGTATTAATCCCGAAAACGCCTGCTGATTGGCAGGTGTTTTTTATTTATATAAACAGATAACCGACCGGGTTGGGTCTGCTGTCCTGCAGACGGAAGACATCCTCCTCTGGAATGATAAGAGGGTCAAGGCGCCAGCGCTTTTCTTGATTTTATTTTTGTCGTAAAATAGAAGTATAACTGAGGTGACCCTAATGGAAATCATTGTTCAAACAAAAACAAAGCATTATCCCATATATATTTCGCCTGAGGGCTTGGAAAAATTGACAAATTTGATACAACAAAATGAATATACAAAACTCCTGGTCATTACGGATGAAACGGTTGGACCACTGCATCTGGATACTTTGCTCTCGGCCTTGCCGAAAGAAGCGGATTATTCGGTGTACACAGTGCCTTCCGGTGAAAAAGCAAAACAAATGGCGGTGTACGAATCGTGCCTGACTTTTGCTCTTCAGGAAGGGTTGGACCGAAAGTCATGTGTGATTGCCTTTGGTGGCGGTGCAGTTGGAGATTTGGCCGGTTTTGTTGCTGCTACTTATATGAGGGGTATCTCATTCTTACAGGTGCCAACAACCATTCTGGCTCATGACAGTGCAGTAGGAGGCAAAACTGCAATTAATCATCCGCTGGGAAAAAATATGATTGGAGCCTTTCACCAGCCGGATGCCGTTATGTATTATACAGGCTTTATCAAGACTCTCCCTGAGCATGAAATCCGGTCAGGATTTGCCGAAGCTGTTAAACATGCCCTGATCGCTGATCCGAAACTATTGAACATGATGATGAGTTCGATAGATAGCCTGGGGGATTTGACAGATGAACAGCTCGTACAAATATTGCAAAGGGGCATGGAGATTAAAGCGAATGTTGTCTCAATAGACGAAAAAGAAAGCGGTCTGCGTGCCATTCTAAACTTGGGACATACCCTGGGTCATGTGATTGAAGCGTCATTGGGCTATGGGAAAACAACACACGGGGAAGCGGTTATGGTGGGACTTGTGTACGCCCTCCATCTTAGCAGAGCAGTTTTGAACTTGTCGTTTCCGGTCGGGAAGTTTACCAATTGGGCCATTCAATTGGGTTATACAATGGAGATTCCAAAAGAATTGACATTCGCTGAAGCATATGCGGGTATGCAAAGGGATAAAAAAACCGTTGCTAAACAACCGCGTTTTGTTTTGCTGGAAGCTCCGGGTAAACCCGTAGTAAAAGAAGTAGATAAGACGATTTTAGAAGAAGTATTTCAGCAGCTGAAGCAGCAGAATAAAAAGACTGTGTAGTTGCCGGTACTTTTTTTTACCATAAAAGAGGATATTTTGCCCTCGCTGTAGAAATATTATTAAACATTGATTTACTGAAAGGATTAGGTAGATGAATGAAACCGATTTGGTGATCCACCATATTGAAAATCAAAACTTGCAAAAAGCAAAGGAAGCCTTTAACAAAGTCAAACAATCGGGCTCTCCTGAAGAAATATATACACTAGCCGAGCAAATGTCCCAGTATGGATTTATGGAAGAAGCGAAGGAACTGATTGAAACATTACTGAATCAATTTCCCGGTGAAAGCGAACTGACCATCATGCTGGCGGAAATTTTGATTGAATTGGGCCAGGAGGATAAAGCAGTATCCTATTTGGAGTCTGTGGACACCTCAGATCCGAATTATGCATCTGCCCTGCTGCTTGAAGCAGATTTGTACCAGATGCAAGGGTTATATGAAGTAAGTGAACAAAAACTGCTTGAAGCAAAAGAAATGTATAAAGAGGAGCCGGTTGTTGACTTTGCGCTAGCTGAATTAAATATGTCTCTTGGCCGTTTTTTGGAGGCAACGGCTTCCTATCAATCATTGCTTAAGGAGGGAGTGGACTCCATTGCCGGCCAGGATCTTCACGCAAGGCTGGCAGAAGCTCTAAGCGCAGGCGGCGCATTTGAGGAATCGATTCCCCATTACGAAAAGACACTGGATAAATATAAAGATATAGATGTCTTGTTTGGATACGGGTTAACCGCTTTTCAAGCAAGTCTATATGAAAAGGCAGCGAAAGCTTTTGAAGAATTAAAATCAATGGATCATGAGTACCATTCACTCTATTTATATTTGGCCAAATGTTACGACCATCTGAATGATCTAAATAAAGCTATTGAAACAGCAAAAGAAGGACTCTCGCTTGATGAATATCAAATGGAATTATATGTTTATACTGCGGGGCTTTTAATGAAAGCAGGGCGTCCTGATGAAGCTGAAGAAAATCTTCGCCAGGCACTGGCCCTAGACCCGGAATCAGTTGAAGCTGCAAGCCTGTTAAACAAAATATTATTGCAGCAGGAAAGATATGAAGATGTATTGGAAATTTTCAAAAACATGAAAGATACAGAAGATCCTCACCTGCATTGGGATGCTGCATTCAGTTACCAGCAAACGGAACAATATTCAGAGGCATTAAACGAGTACAAGCTTGCATATAATGAGTTTAATAACAACCCCGATTTTTTAAAAGATTATGGGTATTTCCTGCTTGAAGAAGGTAGGAACGATGAAGGAGCTGCCGTTTTCAAACGACTGAGAGTATTGGATCCTTTGAATGAAGAATGGATTGAGATGATCGCCCGGCTTGAGGAGTAGCCATGGAATAAAATATCGCAGAGGAGGGATTATGATGACTACCCCTGTATCTGTCAATGAGAAAAAGGATTTTATTCGCTGGTTTTTAAATAGGTACCAATTGAAAAGAAGAGAGTCAGTTTGGATCCTGAATTATTTGATGAGCCATGATCAGCTGATGGAGAAAGTACATTTTGTGGAAGAGGCCCAATTTTGTCCGCGGGGATTAATCATGTCAACTCACTGCACGAAGGAAGTACCGTTTCGATTTTATAAAGATAACATTATGACAACGGATGCGGAAAAATCGTTCCATGATATCCGCCTGAATCGGGATGAAGATATCTATATACAAATTAACTTTCGGGCATCCAATGCCTGCCATCAATATGCCGCTGTATTGGAAGAAAATCCATTTGTAAAGAAAACGGTTTTGATCAGTGAGAAAGACAAAAACATCGCTGAACAATTCTTAAAAGAAAGTTTAATTAAGTACCAGGAAAATAAACTGCTTCAGGCCATTGATCAAGCACTTGATCATTATGACCGAAAAAAGTTTGAGGAACTTTCATTAAAATTAAAAGAATTAAGGGAACAACAATAAACCCTCCAGACATGTCTGGAGGGTTTATTGCGTTTCATGGAGAGGCTTTTTGGAAGGAGTACGCTCGGAATAGTGTTTTCATC
Source organism: Siminovitchia sediminis (assembly GCF_042680885.1). Classification (NCBI taxonomy): domain Bacteria; kingdom Bacillati; phylum Bacillota; class Bacilli; order Caryophanales; family Bacillaceae; genus Siminovitchia; species Siminovitchia sediminis. The sequence goes on from NZ_JBHUEO010000026.1 coordinate 110,328, forward strand.
TGATGACATCCACACGGGCAGCCAAACAGTTGATAGACAGTACTTTTCTTTGTTTCGGAGTTTCATTTCTGTTAGAATGTTAGGCAGTAGTAACGTGCATACTAGGAGTGGAGAACATGCAATGGAAGGCAGAAGATATTGAAGTTTATTTGCAGGAGAAAGAATACATTGACACAGTTGTTATCCCGCTGATTCCGCTTGCCTTCGGCCCGGATATAAAACAGACGGTTGAAAAAGGGGAATTTGCCCATTTATTGTCTTTACAGCTCGAAAGACAATTCAAAGGCAGAATGCTTTTCATCCCGAACTTTACCTACCTTATGGGGGATGAGGAAGCATCATTAAGGCTCCAGGAATGGGAAAGGAAATTAAGAGATAGCGGATTTACATATGTCTTCTTCCTTACTTCTGATCCGGCATGGAGAGAGGTAAAGGAAATAGATCCCAAAACACTGCTTTTTGTCCCATCGGTCCCGCTTGAACATATGGATAACCAATATAAGCAATCTATTATGGAAGACCAGGTAAAACAGCTGATGAAAGAGATTGTCAAAGGATGGCAGTAGATCCGTACACCGAAATGCCACAGAGTTGACACGGATTCGCAAGGTATATTATTGACCTTCCTGATTTATTGATATATCATGATTATGTCCCAGTTTGTAAAAATGTGCATATGTATGTCCGAAGGACTCAACCTTACTGACAGAGGGGGGAAAAGGATGAGCAAAAATCCTGTAACAAGACGCCAATTTCTTAGCTATACACTTACTGGAGTAGGCGGATTTATGGCTGCCGGCATGTTGATGCCAATGGTGAGATTTGCAGTGGATCCTGCATTAAAAGCGGAAGCTTCAGGTGATTTCAAAATGACGGATATGAAAGTTGCCGACATTACGGAAGAACCTGTCCGAGTAGACTTCCAATATGAGCAAAAGGATGGATGGTACACTTCCGACGTTACACAGACAGCTTGGGTTTATAAAAATGAAAAAGGAGAGATTGTTGCACTTTCTCCGATTTGTAAGCATTTGGGCTGTACTGTTAACTGGGGGAACGAAAATCACCCTGACCAATTCTTTTGCCCGTGCCATAACGGTCTTTACACAAAGGATGGCAACAACGTTCCGGGAACTCCGCCGCGAGGACCGTTGGATGCTTATCCAGTAAGAGAAAAAGATGGATTTCTTATGCTGGGTAACCCTGAAGAGAATCCATTTGTAAACAAGAAGTAAAGGAGGCGTAATCATTGCTGAACAGAATGTACGACTGGATTGACGAGCGATTGGATATTACGCCGATATGGAGAGACATTGCAGACCATGAAGTGCCTGAGCACGTGAACCCGGCACATCACTTTTCTGCTTTTGTTTACTGTTTTGGCGGCTTAACATTTTTTGTAACAGTTATCCAAATCTTATCCGGAATGTTTTTAACGATGTATTACGTTCCAGATATTAAAAACGCTTGGGAATCCGTATACTATCTTCAAAACGAAGTGGCGTTCGGCCAAATCGTTCGCGGTATGCACCACTGGGGTGCCAGTGTGGTGATCGTTATGATGTTTCTACATACGCTGCGCGTGTTCTTCCAAGGTGCCTATAAAAAGCCCCGTGAGCTAAACTGGATTGTTGGAGTTTTAATTTTCTTTGTTATGCTGGCTTTGGGATTAACCGGCTATTTGCTGCCTTGGGATATGAAAGCCTTATTCGCAACAAAGGTTACTTTGGATATTGTTGAATCAATACCTTTCATAGGATTGACCTTAAAAACACTAATAGCAGGAGATCCAACAATTGTTGGTGCTCAAACATTGACTCGTTTCTTTGCGATTCATGTTTTCTTCCTTCCTGCTGCACTACTTGCTTTAATGGGCATTCACTTTGTATTGATCAGAAGACAAGGAATTTCCGGTCCTCTATAAAATGGAGCCTATTAATGACTATGACTGACAGATTAAGGAGGGGACAATGTGAAACGAGGAAAAGGGATGAAGTTTGTCGGCGACTCCCGGATTTCTGCGGTGCGTAAGCCGAATATTCCTAAGGATTATTCTGAATATCCAGGGAAAACAGAAGCGTTTTGGCCAGACTTCCTGTTAAAGGAATGGTTGGTTGGAGCTGTATTCCTGATCGGCTTTCTCTGTTTGACAGCTGCCCATCCGGCGCCGCTTGAACGGATTGCTGACCCGACGGATACTGGATATATTCCACTGCCTGACTGGTATTTTCTGTTTCTTTATCAATTATTGAAATACACTTACGCCTCAGGGCCATATAATATTATTGGAGTTTTGGTTATTCCTGGTCTTGCCTTCGGCGCTTTACTGCTTGCACCATTTTTGGACCGAGGTCCGGAACGCCGTGCTTCCAAACGGCCATTTGCAACAGGTTTTATGCTGCTGGGGATTGCAGCTACATTCTACCTGACATGGGAATCCGTTGTAAATCACGACTGGGCAGCAGCTGAGCAACAAGGTAAGATCGCAGAAGAATCTGATGTTGAGATTGACCAAGAATCTGAAGGTTATCAGGTATATGCAGGGCAAAGCTGTATTAACTGCCACGGGGAAAACCTCGAAGGCGGACCTGCAGCACCTCCACTTACAAACCTGGAATACACACCTGAAGAAATTAAGGATATCTCCGTAAATGGTATAGGGGCCATGCCAGCGGATCAATATAATGGTTCAGAAGAAGATTTAGACAAGCTGGCTGAATTTATTGCTTCTCTACAAAGTGAAGAATAAAAAAGACAAGGGTTTTTGGTGATGTTTGATATGCTGGACGATGTCCAGAAAATAATGATGGATAAAAGCCGGCTTGATGCCGGCTTTTATCATTGTTCGGGAGGCCGAATATGAATTTTTTAACCATGGTTCTCATGGACCGCCGCTTTTTGTGGTTATTACTTGCAGTGAATGTGGTTGGAACGGTTTACGGCTACTATTGGTATATCCCCCAGCTGGAAGTAACCCCTCCCCATTTTCTGCTGTTCGTACCCGATAGTCCAACTGCCAGTCTGTTTTTTGTCATTGTATTAGTAGCATTTTTGCGTAATACACATTACCCGCTAATTGAAGCGCTTGCATTGATTACTTTGGTGAAATACGGGATTTGGGCGGTGGTCATGAACATTCTCACACTTCAAGTAACCGGCTACTTATCCTGGCAGGGATATATGTTAATCGCATCGCATGGAGCCATGGCTCTGCAGGGGGTGCTATATGCCAAAAGGTATCAAATGAAATTGTGGCATGTGTTGGCTGCTGCAATCTGGACGCTTCATAATGATGTCATTGACTATGTGTTTTTGCAGTACCCCAAATATCCGGGCTTGGAGATGTTCGTAAAAGAAATTGGCTACTTTACCTTTTGGCTCAGTATATGTTCGATTGGTATAGCCCTTTTTGTTTATAAAAGAAGGTCCAGCCTGCAAACATAAGGGGACAGGTCTATTCTTGTCCACTTTCTCATACTTTAAATAACAGGAGTATGAGGAGAGGGTGACCTTTATGAGAATATTTGCCGCAACCTTTCTAAGCGTTTGCCTGATCTTTCAAGGGTTAACCGTTTTTGCTTCGGCCGGCTCGCCACTTAAAGAATTGGATCGAATGGCCGATGAAGCTTTGCAGCTCACCAAATTTTCGCGGTACGAAGAAGCCAAGTCTTTATTGGAAAAGTTTGCCATGCAATTTTCTGAAGAAGGGGTCAAGGATGGCCGATTGACTATGGATGAGTTACGGGTGCTTACCGCTTCCCATCATGAAGCATTAAGGGCATTGACAAATATCCATATGAGTGATGAAGAGAGGATCAATCGGGTCACCTCGTTTCGGCTGGCATCAGATGCAATCTCATCAACGCATCAACCCATGTGGGTGGAAATGGAAACTTCGGTCATGAAAGGTTTTCAAGAAGTGAAAAACGCTGCACTTGAAGGAAATAAAGAGGCATATAATCAACATCTGAATTCTTTTCTATCCACTTATACAGTTATCCAACCGAGTCTAAAAATAGATCTTTCAGCAGAAAGACTTCAAAAGTTAGACTCTAAAATAACTTACATTGACAAGTATAGAGGCGATTTTTCAAGTCAGGACTGGGCCGGTCACCTGGATTCGCTTGAAAAAGATCTTCAACAAGTTTTTTCAGATCCCCATAAGGATGAAACAGATCCATCACTTTGGTGGGTTATCACGATCACCGGAAGTATTATTGTTTCCACTCTTTCTTATGTCGGATGGAGGAAATATAAAGGCCAAAAACAGCAAAGGAAGCGGAAAGACCTAAATCATTGACCCTTCAACTGAAATCAAATAAAATATTAGTAGAACAATGAACTTATGGGAGGTTGAAAATGGGCGGTTTTTTAATTTACTTTCTCATCATTATGATCATTCCAATATGGGCCCAATTTAAAGTCAAAAACACCTACAAGAAATTTTCAAAGGTTGGAACTACAGCAGGAATGTCAGGCGCTGAAGTGGCGAGAAAAATATTAGATTCGAACGGATTATATAATGTTCAGGTAAAGGAAACCCCGGGTATATTAAGTGACCATTATAACCCGATGACCAAAACAGTCCATTTATCGTCAGATAATTATTATAAATCTTCAGTAGCGGGAGCAGCAGTTGCAGCCCATGAAGTTGGACATGCAATACAGGATCAGCAGGGTTATGCAGCCCTTCGATTCCGTCATGCTTTGGTGCCCGTGGCAAATATCAGTTCAAACCTTGCATGGATTTTTATTATCATTGGGTTAATCTCCACCGCGTTTTCCAATATGCTCCTGATCGGGATTATTTTAATGGCTGCCGGCGTATTATTTCAGATTGTGACTCTGCCTGTTGAGTTTAATGCCTCAACCAGGGCAATGGATCAAATGGTCTCCTTGGGATTGATCAGCAATACTGAGGAAAGGGACGCTAAGAAAGTATTAAGTGCAGCCGCAATGACGTATGTAGCAGCTGCAGCAGTAGCGGTATTAGAATTATTGAGGCTCATTTTAATTTTTGTCAACCGCGAGGAGTAGAAGGTTCATAAGATGTCAAAAAAGCAGGACACCTCCAAAAGGGTCCTGCTTTTTTTGTTGTAAAAGATTTTGTCTATGTTTTTATCCTATTTCAATTGGGCGTTTGTCTTCATCCAGGGTAAATCCCTCTCCCATGACATCATGTACAACCATGACTGATACAAACGCCTGAGGATCAATCGAGTTGATCACTCTTTTTAAATGAACGATTTCGTTCCTGCCTACTACGCAATAAAGAACTTCTCTTTCTTGCTTGGTAAAGAAACCTGATCCCTTTAAAATGGTGACACCTCTGTCCATTTCCTTCATAATCGCGCTTGCTAATTGATCATGGTGCTTTTCTGATATAATAATGGCACCCCGTGCGGTATACGCTCCCTCTTGCATAAAATCAATGACCCGTGCCCCGACAAATACTGCAACAAGCGTATACATGGCTTCGTTATAGTCCAAATAAGTCAAGAGGGAGGCCAGGATCACGCAAGCATCAAAAGTAAACATTGTCCTTCCCATGCTGATTCCTTTATATTTAAAGAAGAGCCTTGCAATAATATCAACACCGCCCGTCGTGCCGCCAAAACGGAATATAATACCCAGGCCAATGCCTGCAAAAATCCCCGCAAACAAAGCAGCTAAAAAAAGATCTCCTTCCAATGGGATGGTAAATTGAAACCTTTGAAAAATGAACAAGAACACGGAAACGGCAACCGTCCCAATTACAGTATATAAGAAGGATTTTTTTCCGAGCAGTTTCCATCCAATCAAAAAAAGAGGGATGTTCAACAATAAATTACTGTATGACGGGTCTATGTGAAAAAGAAAATAGAGAAGAAGAGTAATGCCTGTAAATCCACCTTCGGCCAAATTGTTTTGCATGTTGAAGTGAACAAGCCCAAATGAAAATATGGCAGCTCCCAAAAGGATGAGGAGTATGTTTTTAAATTTTAATTGAAAAAACACTACTACGCCCCCTAGTCATTGTATGATAAGAATTCTTTTAATTATAACGAATGTTGGAAGAAAACAGCAACTTGGGCCCATTGAGCACTTTTATTTGTATAAGAAAAGAGATTTAGCTAACATAATGTAGGAAGGTGAGAAGAATGGATGAAAATAAAACGGTGCGGCAGCTTCAGGAAGAAGTGGATGCCTATATCGGTCAATTTAAGGAAGGGTATTTCAGTCCGCTTGCGATGACAGCGCGGCTAACAGAAGAGTTGGGTGAATTGGCAAGGGAAATCAATCATTATTATGGCGAAAAGAAGAAAAAGACAAGTGAAACCGAAAAAACAGTTCAAGAGGAAATCGGAGATTTACTCTTCGTTCTCATCTGCCTGGCAAATTCTCTGGATATAGATTTGCAAACAGCTCATGATCAGGTGATGTATAAATTTAACACAAGAGATAAAGACAGATGGACTAAAAAAGATGTAGGTGATGGACATGAATGAAATGATTCAAATTGTAGTGGCAGGACCCCGGGGACGGATGGGGAAAGAAGCTGTTAAGCTTGTGCAGGAAACAGAAAACTTCAAGCTGGCAGGTGTTTTGGACCGAAAAAATGAAGGAAGGCTTCTATCTGAAGTTGAAGGCTTTTCAGGTGTGGACGTCCCTGTTTTTACGGACCCTGCAGCCTGCTTTCAACAGACAAAACCTGATGTGCTAATTGATTTGACGACACCCGAAAAAGGATACATACATACTAAAACAGCGTTGGAACACAATGTAAGGCCAGTGGTTGGAACAACCGGTTTTACCGCGGAACAGCTCGATGAATTAAAAGATTTGGCAGAACAAAAGGGAATTGGATGTATCATTGCGCCCAACTTTGCTGTCGGAGCCATCTTAATGATGAAGTTTTCAGAAATGGCTTCCAAGTATTTCAAGAATGTTGAAATTATTGAACTTCATCATGATCAGAAATTAGATGCCCCTTCCGGAACTTCTATTAAAACAGCGGAAATGATTGCCCGCCAAAGAAAAGAAAAAAAACAGGGCCATGAAAATGAAAAAGAAACGATCCAAGGAGCCCGTGGCGGGGACTTCGAAGGTATGCGCATCCATAGTGTAAGACTGCCGGGTTTAATTGCCCATCAAGAGGTTATTTTTGGAGCAGACGGCCAAAGTCTTACGATCAGACATGATTCCTATAACCGGGCTTCCTTCATGTCGGGCGTTAAGGTTTCTGTGGAAACCGTTATGGGGTTAGATACCCTCGTTTACGGATTGGAATCAATTATTGACTGAATGGGGGAAGTCCTATGGCACAATATAAAGTTGACATATTGGCTTTTGGCGCCCATTCGGATGATGTGGAAATTGGGATGGCGGGATCGATCTGTAAGTGGACAAAGAACGGAAGGACCGCGGTGATATGTGATTTGACAGAAGCTGAGCTTTCTTCCAATGGGTCAGTGAAGACCAGACATCAAGAGGCTGCTCAAGCTGCAACCTGCATGGGAGTGGAGGAAAGGCTGAACCTCCGGCTGCCGGACCGCGGGCTCATCCTCACGGATGAGTATATACGACAGATTACAAATGTAATCCGTCAATATCAGCCGAAACTTGTATTCGCCCCCTTTCCTGAAGACCGGCATCCGGATCATGGGCGATGCGCAGAACTAGTGAAAGAGGCTTTTTTTTCTGCCGGAATAAGAAAGTACGAAACTTCAGGCGGATACAACGCCCATAAGGCGAAGAATTTGTTTTATTATTTTATTAACAGCAACACACGCCCAGATTTCGTCGTAGATATTACTGATTTTATGGAAAAAAAAATGTCTGTCCTTCAATCCTACCAGTCCCAGTTTCTCCCGGGTCCCGCAGGAATTCCGACTCCATTGACAGACGGTTATCTGGAAAGGGTTCAAGCAAGAGAAAGAATATATGGGCTGGAGGCTGGTATTACTTATGCTGAAGGCTTCAAAACGGACCATCCGATCTTAGTAAATAAAGACATATTTGGGGAAGGCTTATGAATCTGAAAATTGGCATCACATGTTATCCGACAGTCGGAGGTTCCGGTGTTGTTGCAACGGAACTGGGAAAACATTTGGCGGAAAGAGGACATAAAATTCATTTTATTTCCTCCAATATACCCTTTCGCTTGAACCATTGGCATCAGAATGTTTTTTTTCATCAAGTAACAGTAAATCAATATTCGCTTTTTCAATATCCCCCATATGACATTGCTCTGGCCAGTAAAATGGCCGAAGTCATCAAAAGGGAGCGGCTGGATATTTTACATGTTCATTACGCAATCCCGCATGCTGTCTGTGCGATCCTTGCCAAACAAATGGCAGGAACCGGCGTGAAAATCGTGACGACTCTTCACGGAACAGATATATCTGTATTGGGGTACGATGCAACACTGGCCGAAGCGATAAAATATGGAATTGAAAAATCGGATGCTGTCACGGCTGTTTCACATTCGCTGGCAGATCAAACAAAAGAGCTGCTTGCACCCGAGCAATCCATTCAGGTGATTCACAATTTTATAGACAGCAGGGTCTACCATAAAGTTGACATGGATGGCTTGAAAGAAGCTTATAACATTTCCAGTCAGGAAAAAGTCATCATTCATGTTTCCAACTTCCGAAAAGTAAAGAGGGTCCGTGATGTTGTCACAGCATTCTCCAACATTGCTGCCCGGATCCAGGCCAAGCTCCTTCTTGTCGGTGACGGGCCTGAAATGACTGACATTCGCCGTTTCGTAGGGGAATTATCACTTGAAGATCAAGTTTTGTTCCTCGGAAAACAGGATCATTTAGAAGAGCTGTATTCCATGAGTGATTTGATGTTGCTTTTATCTGAGAAAGAAAGTTTTGGCCTCGTTGCTCTGGAAGCGATGGCTTGCGGCGTTCCGTGTATTGGTACAAGGATCGGCGGAATTCCGGAAGTGATTGAAGATGGATATAACGGGTTTTTATGTGAATTGGGCGATACCGATGATATAGCAGAAAAAGCCTTGTTATTATTGGAAAATGAAGAATTGCACAACCGCTTTTCACAGCAGGCAATGGAAGTACCAACAGAACGGTTTGACGCCAGAAAGATTGTTTCTCAGTATGAAAATCTGTACAAAGCGCTTCTTAAGCATTAGAAAAGAGGACTGCATATGAAGGAACCATTCTTGTCAGCATTACCGGTCTTGGAAAAAATTCAAAAATCAGGTTATGAGGCCTACTTTGTAGGCGGCTCTGTCAGGGATTTTTTGCTTGGAAAAGACATCCATGATATTGATATTGCCACTTCTGCTACTCCTGAAGAGCTGAAGGCTATTTTTCCGCATACAGTCGATGTCGGTATTGCTCATGGAACGATCCTCGTCCTATGGAATGGATTGGCTTTTGAATTGACTACTTATCGTACAGAGTCGGATTATAAGGACTACAGGCATCCTGAATCTGTTTCATTTGTCAGAAGCCTGGAAGAGGATCTGAAGCGGCGCGATTTTACCATGAACGCGATGGCTATGGATCAATATGGAACCCTCATAGATCCATTTGAAGGGCAGAAGGCTTTAAAGAACCGAGTAATCCAAACAGTCGGTTCAGCGGACGAACGCTTTCAAGAGGATGCATTGCGGCTCATGAGGGCCGTCCGCTTTGTCAGCCAACTGGGTTTTCAGCTGGATCGGCAGACAGAAAAAGCCATTTCGGTACATGCCGGCTTACTTCAGCATATTGCTGTTGAGAGAGTGGCTGATGAAATGATGAAGCTGCTTTCGGGTCCTTTTAAAAAAGATGCTTTTCATATCTTGCTTCAAAGCGGATTGTACAGGTTTCTGCCCTCTCTATTTAATGAGGAGGAAGTGCTGGAGTCTGCGATGGCATATCCGATTTCATCGTTAAATGAAAATCAACTGTGGGTGTTGGCCTTATATTTCTCAAACACATCTGAGGGGTGGCGCAGGCTGAAGAGATGGAAACTTCCTGCAAAAAAAATGAAGCGGTTGGTTCGTGCTCTTGATTTGCTGAAACACAGGATGTCTTGCGGCTGGACACCTTATGAACTATTTTCAGCTGGCGCGGAGACAGCAGCACTTGTTGAATCTTTATACCGGACAATCCAGCATGAGGAAGCAGAAGCTCCAGCCAAACAAGTAAAGGAAGATTTTGAAAAGCTCCCTATTCAATCCCGGAAGGAATTGGCTGTAACAGGTCATGATTTAATGCATTGGTCCAATCAAGAGGGGGGGCCCTGGGTCAAAGAAGTGTTGGAGAAAATTATCAAAGCAGTCCTGTACCGGGAAGTGCGAAATGATAAAGATGAAATAAGGAGGTGGTTTGAGAAATGCAGACTTCGATCAGAAAACAATTAATAGAAGCGCTGTCCAATGCACAGGGCGAGTTTATTTCGGGCCAGGCACTTGCGGAAATCATCGGCTGCTCCAGAACAGCGATTTGGAAACATATTGAAGAATTGAGGAAAGAAGGATTTGTCTTAGAGGCAGTCAGAAATAAAGGATACAGGATTGTCAGCACTCCAGAAAAATTGACGGAAAACGATATTCTTTTTGGACTTCAAACTGAAAAATTCGGTCGGAGCATTCACTCTTTTGAAACCATCGACTCTACTCAAAAAGAAGCCCATCGTCTGGCCTATAATGGTGCTGTGGAAGGCACACTTGTCATAGCTGAGGAACAGACTGAAGGAAAAGGACGACTGGACAGAGAATGGCACTCTGCCAGCGGGAAAGGTGTATGGATGAGCATGATTGTCAGACCCGATCTGCCGCCCCAAAAAGCCCCTCAGTTTACACTGATCACCGCTGTGGCTGTTGCCATGGCCATTGAAGATGCAACAGGGATTACTCCAGAAATCAAATGGCCTAATGATTTATTAATAAAAGGAAAGAAAGTATCCGGCATTTTGACTGAACTGCAAGCTGAAGCAGACAAAATTTCTTCCCTGATTATTGGCATCGGGATGAACGCCAACCATGAGCCGGATGATTTTCCTGATCCAGTCCGGCAGTTGGCTACATCACTTTACATTGAAAAGGGCGAAGAAGTTTCGCGTGCCCTCCTTGTTCAAACCGTACTGAAATACTTTGAAAAGTACTATTCCATCTATATTTCCGAAGGATTTGATCCCATCCGGATGCTATGGGAGAGCTTTGCTGTGAGTATCGGTAAACGAATCAAAGCCACCATGATCACCGGGGAAATTTACGGAAAAGCAGCAGGCATTACCAGCGAAGGTGTTTTGATACTTAAGGATGATCAAGGTAAAACTCATCATATTTATTCTGCAGATATTGAGCACTTTTAAGGTAAACAACAGAATATCCGTGATTCATTTCAAAATATTTGTTATACTTTTTTTGGGCAGTATCGTTTGGAACTGCACCGCAACATGAAAAATACAACAAAATATGCCAAATTCTGCCTTGATCCTCTAAGGACGGGGACAGAGGACCGAAACGAACGAGTGACAGTAACGGAGTCCTTCTGCCTTTTTTGGGGAGAGGACTCCTTTTGTGTATGAACTGTTGCTTCTTTTGATTTCGCTTCCTCTCATATTAAAAAGGAGGAAAAAAATGAAGACAACAACAGATTTCCTAAAAATGAAAAAAGCCGGGGAAAAAATTGTCATGCTGACAGCATATGATTATCCTCAGGCGAAACTTGCCGAGCAGTCGGGAGTAGATATGATCCTAGTCGGGGACTCACTTGGGATGGTAGTTCTGGGGTATGATTCTACTGTCCCGGTTACAGTCCAGGATATGATTCATCATACAAAGGCGGTAAAACGTGGGGCAAAAGATACGTTTATTGTTACGGATCTTCCTTTTATGACGTACCATGTCAGCAAAGAAGAAGCCTTAAGAACCGCTGGTACAATTATGCAGGAAAGCGGTGCCGATGCGATTAAAATTGAAGGCGGCGGTGAAGTAATTCACACGATTCAGGCCTTAACAAAGGCCGGAGTTCCTGTTATGGCACATCTCGGTTTAACACCTCAGACAGCGGGTGTTCTGGGAGGTTATAAAGTTCAGGCAAAAACAGCCGAAGCAGCCCAACAATTGATTCAAGATGCGAAACAATGCGAAGAGGCGGGAGCCTTTGGAATTGTATTGGAATGCATACCTCACCAGTTGGGAAAAGAAGTTTCTGATCAAGTGAGCGTTCCTGTAATCGGCATTGGCGCCGGTCCCGGTACAGACGGACAAGTGCTTGTATTTCATGATATCTTGACGTTTGGTACAGATCGGGTACCCAAATTTGTAAAGCAGTATGCCAATTTCAATGAGGCCGGCATAGCAGGAATCAGTCAATATATGAAGGAAGTGAAGTCCGGCAGCTTTCCAGTCATAAAAGAACATACCTTTGAAATGAAACAGGAAGAGCTCGCTTCGTTGTATGGAGGCAAATGAACAGTGAGAATTGTAACGTGGAAAAAAGAAATGCAGAAGTTGGCCAAGGAATGTCAGAGGAAAGGAAAATCGATAGGCTTTGTGCCCACTATGGGTTATTTGCATGAAGGGCATGTAACGCTCGTCAAAGAAGCCAGGAATCATAATGATGTAGTGGTCATGAGCATTTTTGTCAATCCCCTTCAGTTTGGGCCTGAAGAAGACTTTGAGGCCTATCCGCGAGATCCTGAAAGAGACAAACAATTGGCTGAAGAGGCTGGAGTTGACATTTTATTCATGCCTGATGCTGAAGAGATGTATCATCATAAACCGGCGATGAAAATGACTGTCAGCAGGAAAACAAATATTCTTTGCGGTGTCAACAGACCGGGGCATTTCGACGGAGTGGTAACAGTTCTTGCCAAGCTATTTCATCTTACCCTTCCGGACCGGGCCTATTTCGGGTTAAAAGATGCCCAGCAGTTTGCAGTGGTTGCAAGTCTGGTGGATGACCTGGACTTTCCTGTGGAACTTGTCCCGGTTGAAACCGTTAGAGAGCCGTCCGGACTGGCTGTCAGCTCCAGAAATGTGAATTTGACTAAAGAAGAGAAAAAGCAGGCACCTGCAATTTATAAGGGTTTGCAAAAAGCCAAAGAACTGATTGAACAGGGAGAAAATAACATTGAGGTGATCACCCGTTCCGTCAAAGAGTATATGGAAGAACACATGGATGCAGAGATCGATTACGTAGAGCTGCTGAGCTTTCCTGAACTGGAAAGGATCCCTGAACCAACAGGAACAATGATGATTGCTGCTGCTGTTAAGTTTTCACAAACGAGATTAATTGATAACATCATGATTAAGCGCTAATTTCGGGTGGAAGCAGGGCCGTAATATGGTAAACTAAATAAAGCAACGTACGGTTTACGGATTAAAGGTGTGAAACAGATGGCGGTTGAATATGTTGTTGTAGATGTTGAAACAACAGGGAACTCCTTTCAAAAGGGTGCAAAAATTATACAAATCTCTGCAGTGGTTGTAAAACACGGCCGCATTGTGGACCAATTTACTTCTTTTATTAATCCGGGACATCCCATCCCGCCTTTTATAAAAGAGCTGACAGGCATTTACGAAGATGATGTAGCCCAAGCTCCAAAATTCAGCGATCTGGCAGATGAAATTTTTCATTTGTTGGAGGGAGCTGTATTCGTCGCCCACAATGTAAAGTTTGACCGGAGTTTTATTGCGGGAGAGCTGAAAGAGGCGGGGTTTTCAAATCCTATTGTTCAAACATTGGATACAGTGGAATTGGCTAATATATTGCTGCCGGAAGCAGAAAGTTATAAGCTTGGGGAACTGTCCGATCAAATGGAATTGGAACACGACCATCCGCATCAGGCGGACAGTGATGCCCTTGCAACAGCAGAGCTGTTCATTCAACTGTTGGAGAAAACAAGAAAGCTTCCTCTTGCAACGCTTGAGATGTTGAAACAATTGGCAAAAAAGCTGAATAACAGCTTATTTTACTTTTTTGATTCCATTTGGCAGGAAAAAAGTCGGGAATGGGAGCTTCTCCCGGACCATTTAGAACAGTTTCGCGGAATTGTGTTGAAGAAAAAAGAGCTTCCCGCTTTGGAAGCTCGTGTCCATCCTCCTGTTTATCCCAAGGGGAGACAGGAAAAATCCCGGCTTCTAGAACAATCTTTCGGCCAATTTGAAATGCGTTCAGGACAATTGGAAATGATGGATACGGTATACGAGTCCTTCACGTGTGACATTCATGCCGTGATCGAAGCGGGAACAGGGATTGGCAAATCCATCGGCTATTTACTGCCAAGTGTTTACTTTGCAGCGGCAGCGCAAGAAAAAGTAATGATCAGCACCTATACCATTCAATTAGAGCATCAGCTTCTTGAAAAGGAAGTAAATATATTATCGAAAGCATTGCCTTTTTCCTTTCAGGCAGCTCTTATTAAAGGCAGAGAACATTATATCAATATGTTTAAATTTGAGCAGACTTTGAGGGAAAAGGAGTCTGCTTACGACGAAACGATCACAAAAATGAAAATTTTAATTTGGCTTTTGTATACAGAAACGGGCGATATTGCTGAATTGAATCTATCGAGCGGAGGTAAGCTTTTCTGCAAGAGAATTTGCAACGATCGTACCATGATTCAACAAAACGATCCTTGGTCATCGCGTGATTTTTATCTTCATTCGAGAAAACTGGCTTCTCAGGCAGATATCATTATAACGAACCATGCCATGCTTGTTGCAGATATGGAACATGAAGGACTTCCTCCATGCGATCGGATTGTAATCGATGAAGCCCATCATCTGGAAAAAGTTGTCCGGACAAAATTGGGACAAGTACTGGACTACAACAAAATTAAATTTTTGATCGGCAAGCTCGGGACTTCTGACAAGAAAAAACAGTTGTCCCGGTTGAATCATTGTATAAGTAGACTTGGAGAGCTTCCCGAGATCCATACGTTTTTGCTGGATCAGTATATTTCTGATCTTGAAGCAGAAACGGATGATTTATTCTCCATGCTCGGCCAATTAATCAAGAAAGGTAAATCCGGCCGTTCCAATAGCAAACGTCAAAAGTTAAGAATTACTGATTCAGTTCGTACTTCAAGAAGCTGGTTCCATATTCAAGTATGCGCTGAACGTTTTCTGGATTTTCATAACCGGATTTCCAAGGGAATCCTTGAACGTCTGAAATTTATAAACAAACACCAGACCATGCTTCCTCCTTCAGATTTAGCGTTCATGGAGGAAATGACAACCTTTTGGAATCAATGGGAAAATATACAGCGTCAAATCGATCCTTTAATTTCTGGTTCTGACAGCAAAGAGGTGATTTGGCTTGAAAGTGACCAAACCTATTTGCCTATGCGAACGAGTGTCCATCGGCAGCCGTTACACATTGACTGGTTTCTTTCTGAACAGTTATTTGCCAAAAAGAAAAGTATTGTGTTGACGTCAGCCTCCCTGGCCGCTAATCAGTCATTCGCTTATTTCAACCGGGAAACAGGAATTGATTCATTTAACCGAATAGAAAAAGCCATTGATTCACCGTTTCCGTATGGGGAAAGGGTAAAAATGTTTATTCCAACGGATTTGCCACAAATCAGTACGACCCCCATGACTGAGTTTGCTGAAATCATTTCTTGCCACTTAGCTGCGATCGCAGATGCGGCGGAAGGACGAATGCTTGTATTGTTTACATCGTATGAGCTCCTCAAAACGACATATGAACTTCTGCAGGACAGCAATGCACTTGAAGATTTTCTCCTGCTCGCAGACGGAGTATCATCAGGAAGCAGGAACCGGCTCGTGAAAAGTTTTCAGCAATTTAAAAAAGCGATTCTTTTTGGATCCGGCAGCTTTTGGGAAGGAATTGACATTCCCGGAGACGATCTATCCTGCCTGGTCGTCGTCAGGCTCCCTTTTTCTCCAATTGATGAACCTCTCACAGCAGCCAAAATGGATGCTGTCAAATCCAGTGGAAGAAATCCATTTTCAGCCTATTCACTGCCTGAAGCAATTATTCAATTTAAACAGGGGTTTGGACGACTTATCCGGAAACAAACAGACCGCGGTGTCTTTTTTGTTTTTGACCAACGGATCCTTACGTCTGCTTACGGAAGGGCTTTTATCCGGTCCATCCCGCCTGTCCAATATGAAAAAGGGCCGATAGAGCAATTGATTCCTTCAGTTGAAAACTGGCTGGAGAAAAAGTAAAACGCCGCGCAAGCGACGTTTACAATGTGGACTAGATTTTTTTTAACTCGACGGCTTCATCGTGGTATAATGATGAAGATATACCGTGTTGTTTAATTATATTGTGGCAAAAATACAGCCGGATATAAGTAACAAAAATTGTGTATTGAGGAATAGGTACTCAAAGAAATCCGGAGATTTGCTGCAGTTATGAGGGATGTAACATGAATAAGTGGCTCATCATCATTTTGACCTGCATCGTCACTGCTGCAGGAATGGGCGGTTGTGTTTACAGCAAAGCAATGGAGCCGTTGAAAAAACCTCGGGAAATTGCTGAAGATCGGCTCAAAGAGGAAGCTGATATTCACCAGGTAGATGAATTTTATATATACAACGGATCCGAAACATACTATACGGCAGTAGGGAAAAATCGTGAAGGACAAAAAGTGGCTGCCTGGATTCCAGCCAGCCAAAAAGACAAGATCCTGGTGAAAAATATGTCTGACGGTGTGTCTGAAAAGGCCGCTGTTGAAAAGTTATTGAGTGAAAAAAAACCAAAAGAACTGCTTGGTGTCCGATTGGGAATGGAAAAGAACCTCCCTATATGGGAATTGACTTATTTGGATGAAAACTCACGCCTAAATTATTATTATGTTCACTTCGACACCGGCAAATGGTGGAGAAAAATTGAAAATTTATAAAGGAAGCAGGGACAGATTGATGATTGAATTATCAAATCGTGTATCCAAAGTCACACCATCTTCAACACTGGCCATAACAGCAAAAGCAAAAGAACTTAAAGCAGAAGGACTCGACGTAATCGGGTTGGGGGCAGGAGAGCCTGACTTTAATACTCCCGAAAATATCATTCAGGCTGCATGCAGCTCCATGGAAGAAGGCCACACGAAATATACAGCTACCGCTGGGCTGCCTGAATTGAAACAAGCCATCATCGGTAAATTTCAAAGAGACCAGGGACTCGATTACAAAGCTTCGGAAATCATTGTGACCAATGGTGCAAAACATGCACTCTATACCCTATTTCAGGTTATTTTGAATGACGGTGATGAAGTAATTATTCCAACTCCTTACTGGGTCAGCTATCCGGAACAGGTTAAATTGGCAGGCGGCCAGCCCGTATTTATTAATGGTGAAGAATCCAACCACTTTAAGATTACTGGAAAACAGCTGGAAGAAGCGATCACATCAAAAACTAAAGCTGTGATTATCAACTCTCCGAGTAATCCGACAGGAATGATTTATTCCAAGGCAGAATTAGCGGAGATCGGAAAAGTCTGTAAGTTACATAATGTGCTGATCATCTCTGATGAAATATATGAAAAGCTGTTATATGACGGAAACGAACATGTATCCATTGCTCAATTGTCTCCTGAGTTAAAAAATTTGACAGTCATTATCAACGGTGTATCAAAATCTCACTCCATGACGGGGTGGAGGATCGGATATGCGGCCGGAAATGAAAAAATCATTAAGGCAATGGCCGATGTTGCCAGCCACTCGACATCCAATCCGACGACATCATCTCAATATGGGGCGATAGAAGCCTATAATGGTACACAGGAACCGGTAGAAGAGATGAGAGCTGCTTTTGAAAAAAGAATGAATACCGCTTTCGAGAAATTAAATCAAATACCGGGTGTTACATGTTTAAAGCCACAAGGAGCATTTTATTTTTTCCCGAATGTAAGTAAAGCCGCTGAAATGTCCGGTTTTCATCATGTAGACCACTTTGTGGAAGCACTTCTGGAAGAGGCGCTGGTAGCAGTAGTCCCCGGCTCAGGTTTTGGTTCTCCCGAAAATATCAGATTGTCTTATGCCACATCTTTGGATTTACTGGAAGAAGCTATTGGAAGAATCCATGCTTTTGTTGAAAGCAAAAGTAAATAGTATCAGTTTTTTGAGCCACGTGCGAATTTGTGCGTGGCTTTTCCATCGAAGGACAAGACGGCGGATTCCACGCCGTTCATATAAATGAGGTGCTGATTATGGATAAAAAGTTAGTTGTGTCTTGGATGGAAGCGGGCATGGTTCAAGTGCCAAATCTTTTGTTGAGCAAATATAAGCAGATGGGTTTAGATGAAAAGGACCTCATGTTATTGTTAAATATTATGTCTTTTATTCAGTCCGGCAAAGAATTTCCGACTCCGGAGGAATTAGCGGAAAGAATGACCATAAGCAGTACGGAATGTTCCGGGATATTGAGAAAACTTATTCAGAAACAGGTACTGTCAATTGAAGACGGCGTTACCGGGGATGGTATTCATTTTGAAAAGTATTCGCTGACGCCTCTATGGGAGAGACTTGCAGATGAATTGTCTCTTGAGAAAAAGGTGAAGAAAATCCAGCAGACACTGCAGGATGAGAATGATTTATATACCGTTTTTGAACAGGAATTTGGGAGGCCGCTTTCCCCCATGGAATGCGAAAATCTCGCCATGTGGCTGGATGATGATGGACAGGATCCGGTTATTATCAAGGCTGCATTAAGAGAGGCCGTCCTGGCGGGTAAATTAAGTTTTCGTTACATTGACCGTATTTTATTCAATTGGAAACGTAATGGGGTGCGAACTGTTGAGCAAGCACGGAAGCACGGGATTCAGTTCAGGCAAAAATCACATCATCCCGACCGTAAGACAGCAGAATCACCTTCAAAAACAATTCCGTTCTATAATTGGCTTGAACCGTAAACCCTGACTTAAAAATATGATCGAGGTGAGAGGGATGCTTAACAAACAGGAAGTCCGATACTGCATTGATACAATGGGAGAGATGTTTCCGGATGCTGAGTGCGAACTGAATCATTCCAATCCCTTCGAACTGGTAATAGCTGTATTGTTATCTGCCCAATGTACAGATGTGTTAGTGAACAAGGTAACCCAATCTCTTTTTAAAAAATATAAGAAACCGCATGATTATTTAAAAGTACCCGTAGAAGAGCTTCAGCAAGATATCCGATCCATTGGTCTTTATCGAAATAAGGCCACAAACATACAGAAGCTATGCCGGATGCTGCTGGAAGAATACGGAGGGGAAGTACCGTCAGATCGGGATGAACTTGTGAAACTTCCGGGTGTAGGCCGGAAAACGGCAAATGTAGTCGTCTCTGTTGCCTTTGGTGTCCCGGCGATTGCCGTCGACACTCATGTGGAAAGAGTCAGTAAAAGACTGGGCTTTTGCCGGTGGAAAGACAGTGTTTTAGAGGTTGAGAAGACGTTGATGCGAAAAATACCAAAAGAGCTGTGGTCGATTAGCCATCATCGGATGATTTTTTTTGGCAGATATCACTGCAAAGCTCTAAATCCCCAATGTCCTGAATGCCCGTTATTGGATCTGTGCAGGGAAGGAAAGAAACGAATGAAAAAGAGAAGCGCCATCTCAGCAAAATAAAGAACGGAAGTTCTGAGGTTGAACAAAAGATCAATTTTTATGACGAATGAATTTATAAAAGTTCATAGTATGGAAAATCCGAACTGATTTCATTTCTCCTGGAAGAAATGTGAATCAAAGTTCGGATTTTCCTTTACTTGAATTGTTTGGTCCCTGGAAAAATGAATCATAAGAACACATTCATAAAAAAAGAGGGTGCCGCTAAAGCCATTTTAATGGCTCTATCCGCACTCTCTGTTAAAGCCGGCAACTGCCTATTCACTATTTTCCCTTCTGGCATCTGCCGGTGCATCAGGTGCTGTATCTTCTTCGTTGTTGTTATTTTGACCATTTCCGGGAACCGCAGGATTTTCGGGGTTCTCTCCAGCGCCGGGTCTATTGCCGTTTGGATTAGGCTGCTGTTCATTGTTTTGCGGATTACCGTTTCCGTTCCCTTGCTCCTGATCCTGCTCTTGATTATCGGGGTCACTTTCCTGTTCATCTTCAGGATTTTCTTCTGAATCCTGATTTTCTTCCTCTGTTTCTTCCTCTTCATCTTCAGGAACGGTTACACTCGCTGTAGCAGGTTCACTTTTTTGTGATTCTGATACAGCAGTGACTTGAATTCCATAAGTTGATCCAGGTTCCGGGTTCTCAATGGTGTAGCTTGTATCCGAAGTTGACCCTACATTTTCTTTCTTTCCTTCCCCAAGATCGACTGTTACCTCAAAGGTCAGATCTCTTTCTTCCATATCCGGGTGGCTCCATGAAAAGACAACCTGATTTAACTCTTCGTTGTATTCACCCGTTACAGAAGGTGCATCAAATGAATCGTATGCTTCGGAGACTTCTGTCGGTTCGGTTCCTGCAACAAACAGCTCATAAACAATTTGATCTTCAGGTGTAAATTTACTTGGTTTTTTAGCAGGGTTTGAACCTTTTTCTACTGCTGCTCTAACAACGCTTTTCGGCATTGTGAAATCAGGAGTTTCCACATTGGCCGATACGGTTGTCATCAGGCTTTTGAACAAATGCTGAGCAATGGTCAAGTCTTTAGGCAGGATCGGGTTCTTTCGCTCCTCATAACCGGTCCATACTGCAATAGAATAGTTGGTCGTATAACCGGCAAACCACGAGTCGGGTGAACTTCCCGCTGGTATATTATATTTCGTCATTTCCTCGGAAGTATAATTGGTTGTCCCTGTTTTTCCGGCTACTGGAAGGCCGGGTATCGCTGCTGCCCTGCCGGTTGCACCAGCTCTCCCGGACAGAACATCTTTAAGCATATCTGACACCATATATGCAGTTGAATCTTTCATGGCCACTTCAGGTTCCACGTCATTTTTAATTTCAGTTTCGCCATCCATCAGTACGATTTTTTTGACTGTATGAGGCTTATTATAAATACCGTTATTTCCAAAAGCCGCAAAGGCACCTGCCAGTGTCAATGGAGAAGGATGCTGTTCTCCGCCTCCAATCGAATCAGACTCAACAATTTCAGGGTCTTCCAGTCCAAGTCTTTGAGCAAATTGTTTTGCATTATCCGCACCTACTTCGTGGAAAGCTTTTAATGCCGGTATATTTCTTGACCTGTATAAGGCTTCTCTTATAGACATCTGTCCTAAATGAGACCTGTCAAAGTTATTAATAGGCGTGCCATTTTGATACGTGTATGGCTCGTCCACAATCTGTTCATAGGTAGACCAATTTAAATACTCAATTGCCGGACCATAGTCAAAGATCGGCTTGACCGTAGAACCCGGAGTTTTATCCTGAAGTTGCGTAGCAAAGTTCCGTCCGCGCTTGACGTCCTGATTCCTATTTCCGCCGATTGCTCTGACTTCCCCGGTTTTGGTTTCCAGCAATACAATTCCTGCCTGGAATTTTTCATCGGGATATTGAACAATCTCATTTGTATAGAGCATTTTTTCAGTATGCTCTTGTGCATCCGGATCAAGAGTAGTATAAATTTTGAGTCCATCTGCAAAAACATTATAGTCGCCCATTTCTTCGACTTCTCTAATGACTTGATCTACAAATGAGTCATATTTATAGGTGTCTTTTTGGTTTTCCTCTTCGGGAACCAAAGTGTCTGCAACAGATTTTTCTTGCGCTTCCTCCATTTGTTCCTTACTGATTTTTCCGTGTTGATGCATGAGAGACAAAACGATGTTCTTCCTTTTATCGGCTTTGTCAATATGTTCATAAGGATTATAGTTATTTGGGCTTTGGGGAAGGCCTGCCAAAAATGCCGCTTCCTGCAGTTCCAGTTCATCCAGGGTTTTATCAAAATAATACTTTGCCGCTGTTTCAATACCATGAATGCCATTGGAATAATAAATTTTATTGACATACATTTCAAAGATCTCGTCTTTGGTGAAGTTATTTTCCAGCTGTATAGCCAGCCAAGCTTCCTGGGCTTTCCTCTTTAGTGTTTTTTCATCCGAAAGGAAGGAACGTTTGACTACCTGCTGAGTTAGTGTGGAGCCTCCCTCTGAACCAAAGCCGCGTGAGAAGTTGGCTAACACTGCGCCAGCCAGCCGCTTAAAATCCAGACCATGGTGATCGTAAAATCGGACATCCTCGGTAGCGAGAACAGCATCTTTCACCAGCTGGGGGATGTCATCGATTTCAACATAATCACGGCGTTCTGCACCTAATGTCGTAAAGACCTCACCGTTCCTATCCAACAGTTGTGAAGCCACCGGATCAACAAGGAGCTGCTTATCCAGTTCAGGCGTATCTTTTACATACCATGCAAATGTACCTGCACCAACTGCCAATCCTGCCAGCATTAATATCAATAAAATAACTAATATCTTTTTAAACAGACTTTTTTTCCCTTTTTGATTCTTTTTTCGGGATCCTTTATTCTGGCGTCTCGCTGTTCGCGATTGATAATTATCTCCCATAAAAAATCCTCACTTTCCATATGGCATATATCATTGTCAAAATGAATATAAAGTCCGGATAATTTTTAAATAATCAATTCTGGGGGCCCATCCTAATTCAATTGGATGTCCGTGGGTTTCGATCTCTTGCTTAGTAATCGATTTCCGTCCGCCTCTTTTCATGCGGTCCCAAAATTGAAATAAATATTCTGCTTCGAGCAAAAAAATCTCTTCAGATTGGGAAAATCGGATAATCACAAAAGCAATCCCCTTGTGCTTAATAATTTGTTTCATATGATCAATTTGGTGATCATGGATATTTTTCAAAGGAAAGGACGTAGGGCTTTTTGTCTCTTTTGCTTCAAAATCGATATATTTGCCATTGCAGATCCCGTTGTAATCTGTAGTAGATGCCTGCCTAAAATAGGCCTCTTTAATCACAGCAGTACTTCTTTTGGGATAATCAACATGTACTATCTGGACAGGTGTAGGTTTTTTGTGAATCACCGCCAGTCCTTTTTCCAGGTAGTAGGCATTTGTTTCATTTAAATCATCTTCCAGTGTCATACCTCTGTTGCTGTAACTGATTTTGTTTCCGGGTGATGAATCCTCCGTATTTCCTCGGTAACGGGGGACATACTTTCGGCCTGAGGGATAATGAAAGTCCATAATATATCCTCCTTATCCGTCTAAATCTAAATTATATCACAGGCAATGAATAAAAATATGAAACTTTTGTGCATATTAAGAGGAAAATGATTGGGAGCAAAGGGACATGAGAATGGCCGGCACGTTTTTCCGACAAGCAAATGACAGCCGCTGCAAGGCAGATATGATTATAAAACACATCAGACAGAGAGTATTTAAACATAACAAAGATAATATTTCCAGGACGAAATTCTACCAGCGCTTCTTTATCAGTCATCCTGAAATAGCATGGTCTTTTTTGGCGTCTATGGTTTCGAGAAATACGGGTTGGAATATGACCGATCTCCATGGAGACATTGTTGCAGCGCTTTTGAATGAGAGAACAAAAAAGCAGCTTTTTTTGTCTCTGGAACGCGCAAATTGGATCATTTTTAAAGATGCCTGCCCGCAATTGCTCATTTATCATTTTTCCAAGCTGTTGCAGCAGCCGTTGTTTCATTTGCTGGATGATTTTGCGGTGTCTTCTTTCATGAAACGTGAATGGAACGAATTCTGGGATACTGGAGATCGGAGGCGCCTGCTATATGCACTTATCGTAAATGAGCAGCATATGATTCAAGAACCTGTTCTGTCCCATCCATTTTATAAGAGAAAGATCTTTCATTCTGCCTTCTTTACTATCCAAGAAAGGCTTCGTTTCAATTGTGTCATCTTTCCGTCCGTTCATGGTGAATTATACGGTGAAAGCGTCCGTGATTTTAATAAGACCTGGAAAAGAATTGATTTGGGAAAAAGACTGGCAGGAATTTTGTTTCATGAAGACCTGTATCCGCATTTTTTATCATTCGCTCTTAAAACCGAACCAACAGGTTCACGTTGGGATTATGAACAATATTCCAGCAGAAATACATACTGTAAGTCACCGATGCTGCGAGCTGTGTTTCCGGTTATAGAACATCACGCAAGAAAGGCGGGTGACTGGTCCCTGGTGAAATCAATCAAGCCTGATTGGCTGGATGAGCCATGCATCAACAGGCCTGTGACTTTAACCGATTGGTTCTATAAGAAACAGGAACAGCTGGAGCTTTATTCATATGTAAGAAAAAGTTTGACAAAGGATTAATTAAGAATGTGTCGAATGGGATGTACAGCAAAGGAAGATAAAAGACTTAGTTTGCCGATTTGATTCTAGTTTTGTCATCGGGGCAGGAAGATCATTCATAAAGGAGAATACGTTATCAATCATGTCAGACGGAGGAGATAACGATGAACATGAATGAGTGTCTTGGCAGGCTGTCCGAGATCAAGGCCCAGTTGGATCAGCTGGAAAAACAAATGGCGGAAAGAATCAGACACGAAGAGTCAAAGGAAGCGATAAGTATGGAAAAGGACAGGACGGATATAGACAGAAGGCTAGCTCAATTAGAGTTAAAAAATGCACAGGAAAAGTTGAATCGGTATAATGTTTCGTAATGATTGTTTTTTGGAGCCCGCTTGAAATGATGAAGGCAAGGGGATAAGATAAATATTGCGCACATCTTATCAAGCAGCTCTTCAGCTGTGGACGATTGAGAGGCAGAATCAATGGAGTATGAGCAGTTAAAGGATTTGACCTGCCAGCTGTTAAAATTGAACCGCCAAGCAGCAAAAGTATATCAGCGCTGCCGGGAAACAGGGGAGAAAGGGGACTTTTATACCCAAGTCAAGCCGTTTGCTGATCAGGTCAAAGAACTGAGTGAAAAATGGGAACAGGAAGCCATGTTATGGGTCCATACTGTCAAACCTGACAATTTATTTCCCATTCAAATTAAAAATACATCAGAAAACCTTCAAATGGTCTCAGTACGTGCTTTTTTTCCGGATACAAGCTTTAAAAGATTTACAAACCATGTCAGATCAGTGGAATTTATATTGGAAAGAGTTCTTGAAAACATAACAGGCAAACCCCCCGGCGCCCATTAACCCGGGGATTTGCCTGTTTTACTATGTCTGCCGGCGAATGGTTGGCATTTTTTAGTTAATCATCAGGACTCCTTGACAATTCCATTCTTTCCTTATCATGCTTCCGCTTTTACAGCGCTTTCAAAAAACACATCTATATTCTGTGCTCCAATCTCTTCCAATTCACGAATGACATTCCGAAATTCTTTTAAGGAAATTTCATTGTTAATATAAGTCTGTTTTGCAAAGTCTAATAATTGGCAAGCATCCTCAATAGCATACGATCTTTTCTCCACAAACTTTTCCTTTAATTCGTGAATTGTCATGAACATTCCTCCCAAGCTTTTTTTTCATCGTACCATAGATTTTTTGATTTTCTCTTTTATAGAAAAGTTTGACTTCCGACAAAGTCAATGTAAAATCGACAAAAAATGTAAGCGATTTTACCGGAGTTCTTTCACATCATTTTCTTTTCTTCATAATGTATATGTAGAATAATAAAAAAAGGGATGATCGCATGTATGCAGCAAACAGGAGCAGCGGTTATTTCCCCCCTTATTCAAATTTGTCGGCAACCTATTATCCGGCTTCCGGTATGTATCCGGGCAATGGATATTATCCTCCATTTCCTCCGGTATCTTATAGCCAGCAGCCTTACCCGGGAGGGAAGGGGGGAAGTCACATCTCAAATCAACTGTTTCATAACCCGTTACAGAAAGAGGAGGATATTGAATCAGGCTATCAGTATCATGGAGGGTTTGTACATCCCTATCCGTTACCTGGGCCATTACCCAAAATGCAGTCAAGCTACATGAGCCAGTTCTTGAATTCATTTAAATCTCAAAGTGGTTCCCTTGATTTAAATAAAATGATGGATACGGCAGGCCAGATGATGAACGCTTTGACCCAGGTATCCAATATGGCTAAAGGGTTAGGAGGGCTCTTTAAAGGATCATAATTACACTCCTGCTTCTATTTGAAGATACAGCTTATAAGACTAAAAATGGGGCTGTCTAAATAGCCCCTAAAATAAATCAGGAGGAGAAAACCGAATCGTTTTTCTCCTCCTGATTTTGCATTTGTGGGCTTTTTTCCTAAAAGCAGCTGGCGGATGCCCGCCACTTTCAGG